>NZ_JBHWUI010000150.1:0-19827 GCF_042737525.1 Kitasatospora sp. NPDC059973
GGGGGGGGCCGGCGGGGGGGGGGGGGGGGGCGGTGGCGCCCGGCCCGCCCTCGGCGGTCGCGACCGTGAATTCCCTGAATGCCCGAACGGGGCTACTCGCCGCCCTTTTGCACGAATTGGCGTACAAAATCCTCGGCATTCGACTCGAGGACCTCGTCGATTTCGTCGAGAACCGCGTCGACGTCGTCGCCGAGCTTTTCCTGGCGCTCCTTGAGGTCGTCGGAATTCTGCGCTTCCGCGGCCTGCTCCTCGACCTCCTCGGAGGAGCGGTTCGCCCGCTGCTGGCCGCCGTCGGTGTCCTTGCTCGCCATTTCCCTCACCCCGCTCGATCTGTCTGGCACGGTTTGGTCGCTGCTTGCTGCACCGACCCTATACACAGGGCGCGGCTACCGCTTCCGGTTTGCCGTGGCGCTTCCTGTCCAACACCCGCTGTCACCCCGGATGATTCCCATTCGGCGGACGTTCACCCGTGGTGATCGAAAAGTTACCCGCCGGCCAGCACCCGGAGCAGGTCCTCGGCCGTGCGGCAGCGGTCCAGCAGCTCCTTGACGTGGTTGCGGGTGCCGCGCAGCGGCTCCAGCGTCGGGACCCGCTGGAGCGAGTCGCGGCCGGGCAGGTCGAAGATCACCGAGTCCCATGAGGCGGCTGCCACGTGGTCCGCGTACTGCTCCAGACAGCGCCCGCGGAAATAGGCCCTGGTGTCCTCCGGAGGCTTGGAGACGGCCCGCTCGACCTCCTCGTCGGTCAGCAGCCGCTCGAACCGCCCACGGGCCACCAGACGGTTGTACAGGCCCTTCTCGGGCCGTACGTCGCTGTACTGCAGGTCGACCAGGTGCAGCCGGGAGTTGTCCCACTCCAGCGCGTCGCGGCTGCGGTAGCCCTCTAGGATCTCCCGCTTGGCGATCCAGTCCAGCTGCCGGGAGAGCGACATCGGATCGCGCTCCAGCCGCCCCAGCACGTCCTCCCAGCGCGCCAGGACGTCCACCGTCTGCTCGTCGGCGTCGGTGCCGAAGCGGTCCTCGACGTACTTGCGGGCCAGCTCGAAGTACTCCAGCTGGAGCTGGACGGCGGTGAGCCGGCGCCCGTTGCGCAGCGTGATGAGGTGCTTCAGCGACGGGTCGTGGGAGATCCGGTGCAGGGTGCGCACCGGCTGGTCGACGGCGAGGTCGGCGGCGATGAAGGAGTCCTCGATCATCGCCAGTACCAGGGAGGTGGTCCCGAGCTTGAGGTAGGTGGAGATCTCGGAGAGGTTGGCGTCCCCGATGATCACGTGCAGTCGGCGGTACTTCTCGGCGTCGGCGTGCGGTTCGTCGCGGGTGTTGATGATCGGCCGCTTGAGCGTCGTCTCCAGGCCGACCTCGACCTCGAAGTAGTCGGCGCGCTGGCTGATCTGGAAGCCGTTCGCCGAGCCGTCCTGGCCGATGCCGACGCGGCCGGCGCCGGTGACCACCTGGCGGGAGACGAAGAACGGGGTGAGGTGGCGGACGATGTCGGCGAACGGCGTCGCCCGCTTCATCAGGTAGTTCTCGTGGGTGCCGTAGGAGGCGCCCTTGTTGTCGGTGTTGTTCTTGTACAGGTGGATCGTCTGCCCGTTGGGCAGTTCCAGGGCGCGCTGGGCGGCGGCCGCCATGATCCGCTCGCCGGCCTTGTCCCAGAGCACGGCGTCGCGCGGGTTGGTCACCTCGGGCGAGCTGTACTCGGGGTGCGCGTGGTCCACGTAGAACCGCGCGCCGTTGGTGAGGATGATGTTCGCGAGGCCGATGTCCTCGTCGGTCAGCTGGCTGGCGTCCGCCACGTCGCGCGCGAGGTCGAAGCCCCGGGCGTCGCGCAGCGGATTCTCCTCCTCGAAGTCCCAACGGGCCCGCCGTGCCCGGTGCATCGCCGCCGCGTACGCGTTGACGATCTGGGACGAGGTGAGCATGGCGTTGGCGTTGGGGTGCCCGGGTACGGAGATCCCGTACTCGGTCTCGATGCCCATCACGCGCCGTACGGTCATGCGGCCCTCCTTGCCCGGTGTACCGCCCCCCACGGGCGGAACACGCTGACGTACCGCTGAACAACACCGACGCGGGCCGTGTGCCCGCGAACGGTGGGTCGAGCCTAGAACGCGGCACCGACAGGCGGGCCCCGAGACGCGCCGTCCGGCTGCGGGGCCGCGAGGCGCCACAGCCGGACGGGGTGCGTGCTGGTCCGGGGTCCGCTGCCGGCGGCCCGGAGTGGTGCGGTTACAGGTACTGCCCGGTGTTGGCGACGGTGTCGATGGAGCGGCCGGACTCGGCGCCCTGCTTGCCGGTGACGAGCGTGCGGATGAAGACGATCCGCTCGCCCTTCTTGCCGGAGATCCGGGCCCAGTCGTCCGGGTTGGTGGTGTTGGGCAGGTCCTCGTTCTCCTTGAACTCGTCCACGCAGGCGGCGAGCAGGTGGGAGACGCGCAGACCGCGCTGGCCGTGGTCGAGGAAGTCCTTGATGGCCATCTTCTTCGCACGGTCGACGATGTTCTGGATCATCGCGCCGGAGTTGAAGTCCTTGAAGTACAGGACCTCCTTGTCACCGTTGGCGTAAGTGACCTCCAGGAAGCGGTTCTCCTCGGTCTCGGTGTACATCCGCTCGACGACCGCCTGGATCATCGCCACCACGGTCGCCTCGACGGAGCCGTCGTGCTCCTTGAGGTCGTCCGGGTGGAACGGCAGCGAGCCCTTGAGGTACTTGGAGAAGATGTCCTTCGCGGCCTCGGCGTCCGGGCGCTCGATCTTGATCTTGACGTCCAGGCGGCCGGGCCGCAGGATCGCCGGGTCGATCATGTCCTCGCGGTTCGAGGCGCCGATGACGATGACGTTCTCCAGGCCCTCCACGCCGTCGATCTCGGCGAGGAGCTGGGGGACGATGGTGTTCTCCACGTCCGAGCTGACGCCCGAACCGCGGGTGCGGAAGAGCGACTCCATCTCGTCGAAGAAGACGATGACGGGGGTGCCCTCGCTCGCCTTCTCCCGGGCCCGCTGGAAGACCAGGCGGATCTGCCGCTCGGTCTCGCCGACGTACTTGTTGAGGAGCTCGGGACCCTTGATGTTGAGGAAGTAGCTCTTGCCCTGGGGCCGGCCGGTGACCTCGGCGACCTTCTTGGCGAGCGAGTTGGCCACCGCCTTGGCGATCAGCGTCTTGCCGCAGCCGGGCGGGCCGTAGAGCAGGACGCCCTTGGGCGGGCGCAGCTCGTACTCCTTGAAGAGCTCGGCGTGCAGGTAGGGCAGCTCGACCGCGTCGCGGATCTGCTCGATCTGGTTGCTGAGACCGCCGATCTGGCGGTAGTCGATGTCGGGGACCTCTTCGAGGACGAGCTCCTCGACCTCGGACTTGGGCACGACCTCGTAGACGTAGCCCGAGCGGGGTTCGAGCAGCAGGGCGTCCCCCGCCCGGATGGTGAGCTCGCGCAGCGGTTCGGCGAGGCGCACCACCCGCTCCTCGTCGGTGTGGCCGATGACCAGGGCGCGTTCGCCGTCCTCCAGGACCTCCTTGAGGGTGACGATGTCGCCGATGCGCTCGAAGGCCATCGCGTCCACGATGTTGAGGGCCTCGTTGAGCATCACCTCCTGGCCGCGCCGCAGCTCGTCGAGGTCGACGTTGGGGCTGACGTTCACGCGGAGCTTGCGCCCCCCGGTGAAGATGTCGGCGGTGCCGTCCTCGTTCTGGCTGAGGAAGGTGCCGAATCCGGCCGGGGGCTGTGCCAGCCGGTCCACTTCCTCCTTGAGGGCCACGATCTGGTCGCGGGCCTCTCGCAGGGTGGAGGCGAGCCGTTCGTTCTGGGCGGACACGCCGGCCAGGTTGGTCTGGAGCTCGACGATCCGCTCTTCGAGGATTCTCGAATTGCGCGGCGAGTCGGCGAGCTTGCGGCGCAGCACGGCGATTTCCTGCTCAAGGTACGAGACCTGAGCGGCCTCGTCGGAACCACGAGCGGGCCGGCCGGTGCTGCGGTTGTAGTCGTCATCGTGGGCTGCCACGGTCCTCACCTCCTCCGGGGAGCTGGACGCTTCCAGACCCTACCTGGGACCAGGGGTCCGTAAACCCCTAGATCAAGAAAGATGGAACGGGCGTGTCCGATCTTCGCCCTCGCGTGCTTCCCCTCTGCTTAGGGGATACCCAGCGCGCACCACCCAAAGCCGACCAGATGTATCGTCGAACGAGTCGATATCCGATCGCGACCGAGGGTCGCGGTCAGATCGTTGTACGAATGGCGGGATTGCCTCCCAATTGGGGGCGACCCGGGACAGAAACGGCAGGGGACCATGTCGGTGACCGAAGAGGCGAAGGCCGGCGAAGCGCTGGAGGTGTGGATCGACCAGGATCTGTGCACCGGCGACGGCATCTGCGCGCAGTACGCGCCCGAGGTCTTCGAGCTGGACATCGACGGCCTCGCCTATGTGAAGGGCTCGGACGACGAGTTGCGCCAGCAGCCGGGCGAGACCGTGCCGGTGCCGCTGACGCTGCTTCAGGACGTGGTGGACTCGGTGAAGGACTGCCCGGGCGACTGCATCCACGTGCGCCGGGTCTCCGACCGGGCCGAGGTCTACGGCCCGGACGCCGAGTAGCCCCGGCCGGCGGGCCCCCGCCCCGAGGCGACCGTCGGCACCGGGTCAAGCGCCCCGGAGGCGAGCGGGCGAATAGCAGTCAGGCCTGCGCCAGTGGAGCGGTGGTCTGGGAGCGGACCCAGCCGGCGTCCTTGCGCGTCCAGGTGAGGTCGAGTGAGATGTCCGGGCTGAACCGCGGCACGTCGTCGCCGGAGTACCCCTGCGCGTGGCCGGTGATGGTGCCGTCGCTGCGCAGGCCGAGCCTGCCGACGGTGAGGTTCTCGCGCTCGGAGAGCAGGGTGGCCACCACGACGGGCCGGCCGTCGGGGCCGGGGCCGAGCAGGTAGACGGCGTCCGGCGGGGTGCCGTTCTCGGCCGCGCAGTGCGCGGCGGCGACGGTACCGGGCCGGCCGTCGCCGAGGTCGGCGGCGAAACTGACGGATATCTTGACCGGGAACGGGCCGCAGTCCAACGGGAGTTCGGCCTTGGCCGGATCGGGCGCGGCGGCGGCCGGGAGGGCCTTCACGGTGGGGCGGGCCGGTTTCGGCGTCCCGGTGGCCGGATCCGCGGCGAGCACGGTGGCCACCACGGCGGCGCAGCCGCCGATCGCGAGGGCCCAGTGCCAGGGGGCCGATCGGGCGTGTCCGGGCCCGCTGCGGGCCTGCGGTGTCTGCTGCTCAACCCTCGCCGTGACCGCGGTCTCCACCAGGCGTCCCCTCCAGTGGGTCGGTGTGAGCGAGCATCGTCCCACACCGGCGTGGACGGGGGGTGGCGCGGGTGCGGGGGTAGCACGAAGGGGTGGTACGCGGGCGCGAAACCCGCCGTACCACCCCTGGTGGACGTACCGTCAGCCGAGCTGCTCCGGCTGCTCGACGTCGCCGGTGCGGGCGGCGGCCCGGGCGGCGGCGCGCTCCTGCAGGCTCGGCTCGGCCGAGCCGTTGTCGTAGTCCTCGCCGTACGCGCCCTTGGCGGGGCGGCGGCGGCGCAGCGGCGGCTCGACGCCGTCGGCGAGGCGGCGGGAGGTGAGCAGGAAGCCGGTGTGCCCGATCATCCGGTGGTCCGGGCGGACGGCCAGGCCCTCCAGGTGCCAGGTGCGGACCATGGTCTCCCAGGCCTGCGGCTCGGTGAAGGTGCCGTGCTCGCGCAGCGCCTCGACGGTCTTCGACATCTGCGTGGTGGTGGCCACGTAGCAGCAGATGAGGCCGCCGGGGACGAGCGCCTTGGAGGCGACGTCCAGGCACTCCCAGGGGGCCAGCATGTCGAGGATGACGCGGTCGACGTCGGACTCCACCAGGTTGTCCTGGAGGTCGCCGACGGTGAGCTTCCACGCCGGGTGGGGCCCGCCGAAGTAGCGCTCGACGTTGCTCTGGGCGATGTCGGCGAAGTCCTGCCGGCGCTCGTAGGAGGCCAGCATGCCGGTGTCGCCGACGGCGCGCAGCAGGTAGGTGGAGAGCGCGCCGGAGCCGACGCCGGCCTCGACCACGCGGGCGCCGGCGAAGATGTCGGCCATGGCGAGGATCTGCCCGGCGTCCTTCGGGTAGATCACGGCGGCGCCGCGCGGCATGGACAGGACGTAGTCGGGGAGCAGGGGGCGCAGCGCGAGGTACGGGACGTTCCCCGTGGTGCGCACGACCGTGCCCTCGGGGGCGCCGATCAGCTCGTCGTGCGGGAACGCACCCTTGTGGGTGTGGAACTGGTTCCCGGCCTGGAGCGTGAACGTGTAGTGGCGGCCCTTCGGGTCGGTCAGCTGGACCTGGTCCCCGACCTGGAAGGGCCCGCGTCGGCGGGTGGCACCGGTCGGTTCGGACATGCGGACAATCCTAAGGGAAGCAGGCGCTCCGCCCGACCACGATGATCACCGGCCGGCGATCGCGGCGGTCAGCCGCCGCTCGATGTCGCTGAGCGTGGCGACGCCGTAGACCCGGCCGTCGGCCTCCACCACCAGGTACTCGGTGGCCGGGTGGGCCCGCAGCGCGCGCAGCAGGTCCTCGCCGGCGAGTTCGACGGGCAGCCGCAGACCCGGTTCGAGGTCGCGGGCCAGTGCGCCGACGGCGATCCAGGGGCGGCGGTGCTCGGGGACCTCGCGGACCTGGGACTCGCGGACCAGGCCGATCGGGTCGCCGCGGCCGTCGACCACGACGACGGCGCCGGCCTGCTGCTCCCGGACCCGGCGCAGCGCCTCGCCCAGCGGGGTGTCCGCGCTGACCTCGACGCCCCGGCGGACGAGGTCGCGCAGCCGCAGGTCGGGCAGCACCTCCTTGAGCCGGGCCTGCTGCACGCCGGCGCCGGCGCCGTTCCAGATGATCACGGCCAGGACGGCGGCCAGCACGGCGTCGATGAGGGTGTCGGTGGTGGTCCGGTCGGCGCCGCGGGCGGCGCCGAGCAGCGGCAGGCCGATCAGGACGGCGACGGCCAGCACGCGGCCGGCCCAGGCGGCGGCGACGGTGCCGGTCATCGGCCGGCCGGTGACGGCCCAGACGACGGCGCGCAGCATCCGTCCGCCGTCCAGCGGGAGGCCGGGCAGCAGGTTGAAGGCGGCGACGACGAGGTTGGAGACCATCAGGCCGGTGAGCAGCACCCCGGGGACGCTGGAGAGCTCGACGGCCTGGACGGCGAGGTAGAAGACGCCGCCGAGGAGCAGCGAGAGCAGCGGGCCGACGAAGGCCAGCCAGAACTCCCGCCAGGGGCTCTCGGCCTCCTTCTCGATCTCGGAGACGCCGCCGAGGAACTGCAGCCGGATGCGGCGGACCCCGAGCCGGTAGCGGAGCGCGACCACGGTGTGGGCGAGCTCGTGGATCAGGACGGAGCCGTAGAACGCCACCGCGAAGAAGAACGCGACCAGGTAGCGGTTGGCGCCGAGCCCGGGCAGGACGTTCTCCAACTGGCCGCCGAAGACCCAGGTGATCAGCGCGGCGATGACGAACCAGGAGGGGGTGACGTAGACGGGTACGCCGAAGGGCCGGCCCATCAGGATGCCGTTGCGGCCCTCCGGCTCCTCGGGCGGCCGGGGACCGGGCCGGGAGTCGCCGTCCTGCGGAGGCCGGTCGGAGGTCTGACGCCCCCTGCTGTCGCTCACCGTGATCCCTTCGGTCGGTTCACTGTCGTGCGCCGTGCGCCGGTGCGCCCACGCTACGTGATCAGGGCCGGGTACCGTCGCGCGCCCCTCTCGCAGGGCTCATACCCACTGGGAGGCCGGTGTGGCAGCACCGTGGCAGCGGGATGACAGCTCAGGGCAATAGGGTCGGGGTATGCAGCAGACCGACACCAGCAGCGCCGTCGTGGCCCCGGCGCGTCCACCGGCGCCGCCGACCGGCCTGTCCCCGTCCCGCGCGGGGGACTTCCTGACCTGCCCGCTGCTGTACCGGCTCCGGGTGATCGACAAGCTGCCGGAGCCCCCGAGCGCGGCGGCGACCCGGGGCACCCTGGTGCACGCGGTGCTGGAGCGGCTGTTCGACAGCCCGGCGGCCGACCGGACGCCGGAGCGGGCCCTGGGGCTGCTGCGGCCGCAGTGGGAGCGGCTGCTGGGCGAGCGCCCGGAGCTGGTCTCGCTGTTCCCGGAGGACCCGGACGGCGCGGCGCTGACCCGCTGGCTGGCGGACGCCGAGAAGCTCGTCGAGCGCTGGTTCCGGCTGGAGGACCCGACCCGGCTGCATCCGGTGGAGCGGGAGCTCTACGTGGAGACGGCCCTGGAGTCGGGGCTGCTGCTGCGCGGCTACATCGACCGGGTCGACGTCGCGCCCACCGGCGAGGTGCGGCTGGTGGACTACAAGACCGGCCGGGCGCCCTCGCGGGACTTCGAGGGCAAGGCGATGTTCCAGATGAAGTTCTACGCGCTGGTGGTGTGGCGGTGGAAGGGCGTGATCCCCAAGCGGCTGCAGCTGGTCTACCTCGGCGGGGGCGGGGACGTGGTCAGCTACGACCCGGACGAGGCCGACCTGCTCGCGGTGGAGCGCAAGCTGCAGGCGCTCTGGGAGCGGATCGGCGAGGCGGTGGCCACCGGCGACTTCCCCGCGACCCGCAACCGGCTCTGCGACTGGTGCGACCACCAGGCCAGTTGCCCGGAGTTCGGCGGCACTCCCCCGCCGTACCCGCTGCCGCTGGCGCTGCCGACGGCACGAACGTCTGACGAGGACGATCCCACGGGGGATCCGATGAGCAAGGAGTCCTAGGTGACGATCCGAGTGCTGCTGGTCGACGACCAGCCGCTGCTTCGCACCGGTTTCCGGATGATCCTGGAGGCCGAGGCCGACCTGGTGGTGGTCGGCGAGGCCGGCGACGGTCAGCAGGCGCTGGACCAGGTCCGGGCACTGCAGCCCGACGTGGTGCTGATGGACATCCGGATGCCCCGGATGGACGGCGTGGAGGCGACCCGCCGGATCGCCGGCCCGGGCCGCGACGGCCCGGCGAAGGTCCTGGTTCTGACCACCTTCGACCTCGACGAGTACGTGGTCGAGGCGCTGCGCGCGGGCGCCAGCGGCTTCCTGCTGAAGGACGTGCCGGCCGAGGAGCTGGTGCAGGCGATCCGGGTGGTCGCGGACGGCGCGGCGATGCTCGCGCCGAGCATCACCCGGCGGCTGCTGGACATGTACGCCACCAAGCTGCCCTCGGGCGAGGAGGCGCCGCCGCAGGCGCTGAACGCGCTGACCGAGCGTGAGCTGGAGGTGCTGAAGCTGGTGGCGCGCGGCCTGTCGAACGCGGAGATCGCGGCGGAGCTGTTCGTCAGCGAGACCACGGTGAAGACGCACGTCGGCCATGTGCTGACCAAGCTTCAGCTGCGGGACCGGGTCCAGGCCGCGGTCTACGCGTACGAGAGCGGGCTGGTGCGCCCCGGCGCGCTCTGAGCCCGGACCGGTCCGGACATGACGGTGGCCCGTCCGCTCCCCTTGCACCCTGGGGGGAGTGGACGGGCCACCGTGCTGAGGGTCACCCGGTGGAACGGGTCACTTGCCGAGTCGGCCGATCTCCCAGAAGCGGAAGAAGCCGGTGGTGTCCACGGTCGACTCCACGCCGGTGATGTTCGAACGCGAGGCGAAGAAGGCCTTGTTCTGGAACAGCGGGATCAGCGGCGCGTTGTCGGCGACGATGCCCTGGATCTGCGCGTAGGTGGCGGCCGCGGCGGCGCGGTCGGCCTGCTTGAGGCTCTCGGGCACCAGCTTCTGGCTGATCCGCGGGTCGTCCCAGCCGTGGTGGTAGGCCCCGCCCTCGACGATCAGCGGCGCGACGTAGTTGTCCGCGTCCGGGTAGTCGGCGAACCAACCGATGGTGTAGGCCTGGTACTTGCCCTCGACCCAGCCCTTCTTGTAGACGTCCCAGTCCGCCTCGTGCTGGACGGTCACCTGGAAGACGCCGCCGGCCTCCAGCTGCTTCTTCAGCGCGTCGGCCTCGGCGCCCTCGGCGCGCGAGCGCGACCAGGTGAGGTTCAGCTTGACCGGCATCGGGACCTTGGCCGCGGTGAGGATCGCCTTGGCCTTGGCGACGTCCTGGTCGCCGTACTTGTCGAAGAAGGCGGTGTTGTGGCCGGCGACACCGGCCGGGACCATCGAGTACAGCGGCTGGACGGTGCGCGCGAAGACGTCGCGGGCGAGCGACTTGCGGTCGATCAGCTGGGCGGCGGCCTGCCGGACGGCGACGTTGCCGCCGGTCGCGTCCTTGGTGTTGAAGACCAGGTAGCGGGTGTCGTTGCTGTCGCCCTCGACGACCTGCAGGTCGCTCTTGCCGCCCTGCTGGTCGGACAGGACCTGGGCCGCGGTGTTGGGCTCCAGGCTGTTGTCGGCGAGGTCGATGTCGCCCTTGTCGAGCGCGGCCTTCAGCTCGGCCGGCTTGTCGAAGTACCGGAGGGTGAACTTCTTGTTCCGGAGCTTGGCGTCGCCGGTGTACTTGTCGTTCGGGGACAGCGCGACCTTGCCGGGGACCTTGGCGCCGCCCTCGATGGTCGTGGTCTCGATCGAGTCGATCTTGTACGGGCCGGAGCCGACCAGCTTGTCGTTGGCGAGCAGCTTGTCGGCCGGGAAGACCTCCTGGTCGACGATGGCGCCCGCCGGGCCCGCGAGCTTCGCGGGGAGCGTCGCGTCCGGCGCCGAGAGGTGGAAGACCACCTCGGTGTCGCCCTTGGCCTCGACCGACTTGATCGACTCCAGCAGGCCCGCCGGGCCGCTCTGGTCGGCGATCTTCTTCGTCCGGTCGATGGAGAAGGCGACGTCGGCGGCGGTCAGCGCGTGGCCGTTGGAGAACTTCAGGCCGCCCTTGAGCGTGCAGTGGTACTGGGTGACGTCGCCCGCGGTGAACTCGCAGGACTGCGCGGCGTCCGGGCCGGGGGTGCTGGAGGCGGCCGGGTAGGACAGCAGCGACTGGAAGGTGTTGCGCAGCAGCAGCCAGGAGCCGGCGTCGTACGCGCCGGCCGGGTCCAGCGTGTTGGTGACCGAGGTGGTCCCCATCGTGATCGCCTTGTCGCCGTCCCCCTTGACGGCGTCGGTGACCGAGCCGCAGCCGGCCACCGAGACGGCCACCAGGCCGGCGCAGCCGAGCACTGCCAGTCGTTCAGCTGAAGTCTTCACGGGTCGCGTCCTTCGGGTGCGGTCCGGCCGGGGGCCGGCGGCCCGCGCTCGGTTGATCCTCCGGGGTCGTGGAGGTCGTGCACGGACCGGGCGCCGTGCGACCGCGGGCAGGACGGGGTTGCCCGTCAGCGGCGATGGCAGGGCTCGGGGGTGGGGAACGAACTGGAGTAGCGTGCCATATCGAACAGACCCCACCGATACCCGTACAGGTGACAGTTGGGACACGAGGGGGCGGTGTGGGCGCGACCATTCGACGAGTTGTCAGGCAATGCCCGTTTTCTCCCCGGGGACTCGCCGTGAGCGGACGGGGCCGACCACGTACCGGGCGGTAAGCGGTCTCCGCAATGAGACGACAATCACACTCGCGAGGCGACGAGCGAGCGGAGCAGTTCAAGATCGACGCTCTCCAGCGAGGGCAGCACCAGCCGCCCGGGGGCCGGCTCGATCGGCGCCACCGACGGCACCGCGATCACCGGGCAGCCGGCCGCCTCCGCCGCGCGGACACCGGTCGGCGCGTCCTCCACCACTACGCAGCGGCCCGGCTCCGCCCCCAGTCGCCGCGCCGCCTCCAGGTACGGGTCCGGGTGCGGCTTGGTGCGCGGCACCTCGTCCCCGGCGACCGTGAAGGCGAAGTGGTGGGCGCCCAGCGACCGCAGCACGATGTCGATCACGTGCCGGTGCGAGGCGGACACCAGGGCGGTCGGAACGCCGTGCGCGGCAAGGGTGTTGAGCAGTCGCTCGGCGCCCGGCATGAGTGGCACGCCGCCGCCCAGCAGGTCCACGAAGCGCTGGTTGATCAGGACGGTCAGATCGGCCGGCGCGAGGTCCACGCCGGTGGCGGCCAGCAGGTAGTCGATCACCCGGCTCATCGGGCCGCCGACCACGTGGGCGCGGTCGTTCTCGTCGAGCGTGTAGCCCAGCTCGGCGAAGAGCGAGGCCTCGGCCTGCCACCAGAGGTTCTCGGTGTCGACCAGCGTCCCGTCCATGTCCAGCAGCACCGCCTGGAGGCCCCGGCCGTCGCCGTGGTCGAGGGTCCGGGTGGCGGTGGAGATGGTGGTCATGGCGCGGGTCCTTCCGTCCGTGCCCCGGGGCGCTGCCCCTGGGGATGGCACAGGCCGGCCCGCTGGTGAGCGGACCGGCCCGTTCAGGATGATCCAGGATACGCCCCGCTCCGCCGAAAGGAACGAACGGTGCGCGACGCGGGGGTTACCGCGCGTTGAAGTACTTGGCCTCCGGGTGGTGGATCACGATCGCGTCCGTGGACTGCTCGGGGTGCAGCTGGAACTCCTCCGAGAGCACCACGCCGATCCGCTCGGGCCGCAGCAGCTCGGTGATCTTCGCGCGGTCCTCCAGCTCCGGGCAGGCCCCGTAGCCGAGCGAGAACCGGGCGCCCCGGTACTTCAGCGCGAACATGTCCTTGACGTCCTGCGGGTCCTCGCCGGAGAAGCCCAGCTCGAAGCGGACCCGGGCGTGCCAGAACTCGGCCAGCGCCTCGGCCAGCTGCACCGAGAGGCCGTGCAGCTCCAGGTAGTCGCGGTAGGAGTTGTTGGCGAACAGCTCGTTCGCCGCCTCGGAGATCCGGTTGCCCATGGTGACGACCTGGAGGCCCAGCACGTCCCGCTCGCCCGACTCCTCCGGGCGGAAGAAGTCCGCCAGGCAGAGCCGGCGCCCGCGCCGCTGGCGCGGGAAGGTGAAGCGGGTCCGCTCGGTGCCGTCCTCGTTGTGGACGATCAGGTCGTCGCCCTTGGAGTTGGCCGGGTAGTAGCCGTAGACCACGGCCGGCTCCAGCCAGCCCTCGGTCTGCAGCCGGTCCAGCCACATCCGCAGCCGCGGCCGGCCCTCGGTCTCCACCAGCTCCTCGTACGAGGGGCCCTCCCCGGTGCGCGCGGCCTTCAGGCCCCACTGGCCCTTGAACAGCGCGTCCTCGTCCAGCCAGGAGGCGTAGTCGGCGAACGGCACGCCCTTGACGATCCGGTCGCCCCAGAACGGCGGCTCCGGCACGGTGTTGTCGACCGAGACGTCCGAGCGGACCTGGCCGAGGTTGACCTCCTCCGGCTCCTCGACCTCGACCCGGGCGTGCCGGCGCTGCTTGAGCTCCGGCAGGGCCGCCCCGGGCACGCCGCGCTTGACCGCGATCAGCGCGTCCATCAGCCGCAGGCCCTCGAAGGCGTCCCGGGCGTAGCGGACCTCGCCCTCGTAGATCTCGTGCAGGTCCTGCTCGACGTAGGCCCGGGTGAGCGCGGCGCCGCCGAGGATCACCGGGTAGTCGGCCGCCAGCTTGCGCTGGTTCAGCTCCTGCAGGTTCTCCTTCATGATCACGGTGGACTTCACCAGCAGGCCGGACATCCCGATGACGTCCGCCCGGTGCTCCTGGGCGGCGTCCAGGATCGCCGAGACCGGCTGCTTGATGCCCAGGTTGACCACGGTGTAGCCGTTGTTGGACAGGATGATGTCGACCAGGTTCTTGCCGATGTCGTGGACGTCGCCCTTGACGGTGGCCAGCACGATGGTGCCCTTGCCCTCGTCGTCGGACTTCTCCATGTGCGGCTCCAGGTGGGCCACCGCGGTCTTCATCACCTCGGCGGACTGGAGCACGAACGGCAGCTGCATCTGGCCGGAGCCGAACAGCTCGCCGACCACCTTCATGCCGGCCAGCAGCGTGCTGTTGACGATCTCCAGCGCCGGGCGCTGCGCCAGCGCCTCGTCCAGGTCGGCCTCCAGGCCGTTGCGCTCGCCGTCGATGATCCGGCGCTGCAGGCGCTCCTCCAGCGGCAGCGCCGCCAGCTCCTCCGCCTTGGACGCCCTCATCGAGGTCGAGGAGACGCCCTCGAACAGCTGGAGCAGCTTCTGCAGCGGGTCGTAGCCCTCGCTGCGGCGGTCGTAGACCAGGTCCAGGGCGACGTCGCGCTGGTCCTCCGGGATCCGGGCCATCGGCAGGATCTTCGAGGCGTGCACGATCGCGGAGTCCAGGCCCGCCTCGACGCACTCGTTCAGGAAGACCGAGTTGATCACCATCCGGGCCGCCGGGCTCAGCCCGAAGGAGATGTTGGACAGGCCCAGGGTGGTCTGCACGTCCGGGTGGCGGCGCTTGAGCTCGCGGATCGCCTCGATGGTCTCGATGCCGTCCCGGCGGGACTCCTCCTGGCCGGTGCCCAGGGTGAAGGCCAGGCAGTCGACCAGGATCGAGCCCTCGTCGATGCCGTACTCGGTGGTGAGCTGGGTGATCAGCCGCTCGGCGATGGCGACCTTGGTCTCGGCGGTACGGGCCTGGCCGTCCTCGTCGATGGTGAGGGCGATCAGGCCGGCGCCGTGCTCGCGGGCCAGCGAGGCGATCCGGCCGAACCGGGTGTCCGGGCCGTCGCCGTCCTCGTAGTTGACCGAGTTGAGCACCGCGCGGCCGCCGAGCGCCTCCAGACCGGCCCGCAGGACCTCCGGCTCGGTGGAGTCCAGCACGATCGGCAGGGTCGAGGCGGTGGCCAGCCGGCCGGCCACCTCCTTCATGTCGGCGACGCCGTCGCGGCCGACGTAGTCCACGCAGAGGTCCAGCAGGTGGGAGCCGTCCCGGATCTGCTCGCGGGCGATCTCCACGCAGGCCTGCCAGTCACCGGCCAGCATCGAGTCGCGGAACTTCTTCGAGCCGTTGGCGTTGGTGCGCTCGCCGATCGCCAGGTAGGAGGTGTCCTGGCGGAACGGCACCGCCTGGTACAGCGAGGCGGCCGAGGGCTCCGGGCGCGGGGTGCGGGCGACCACCGGGCGGCCCTGGACGCGCTCGACCACCTGGCGCAGGTGCTCGGGCGTGGTGCCGCAGCAGCCGCCGACCAGCGAGAGGCCGTACTCCCGGGTGAAGACGTCGTGCGCCTCGGCCAGCTCGGCCGGGGACAGCGGGTAGTGGGCGCCGTCCTTGCCCAGCACCGGCAGGCCCGCGTTCGGCATGCAGGAGAGGCCGATCTTCGCGTTCTTGGCCAGGTAGCGCAGGTGCTCGCTCATCTCGGCCGGGCCGGTGGCGCAGTTCAGGCCGATGTAGTCGACGCCCAGCGGCTCCAGCGCGGCCAGCGCCGCGCCGATCTCCGAGCCGAGCAGCATGGTGCCGGTGGTCTCGACCGTCACCTGGACCAGGACCGGCAGGTCCAGCCCCGCCTCGGCGAGCGCGCGCTTGGAGCCGAGGATCGCGGCCTTGGTCTGCAGCAGGTCCTGGCTGGTCTCCACCAGCAGCGCGTCGGCGCCGCCGGCGATCAGGCCGGCCGCGTTCAGCTGGAAGCCGTCGCGCAGCACCTCGTACGGGGCGTGGCCGAGGGTGGGCAGCTTGGTGCCGGGGCCGATCGAGCCGAGCACCCAGCGGGTGCGGCCGTCGGTGAAGGAGTCGGCGGCTTCCCGGGCGATCCGGGCGCCCGCCTCGGACAGCTCGAAGATCCGCTCGGGGATGTCGTACTCGCCGAGCGCCGAGAAGTTGGCGCCGAAGGTGTTGGTCTCCACGCAGTCCACGCCGACCGCGAAGTACGCGTCGTGGACCGAGCGGACGATGTCGGGCCGGGTGATGTTGAGGACCTCGTTGCAGCCTTCCAGGTTCTGGAAGTCCTCCAGGCTCGGGTCCTGGGCCTGGAGCATGGTTCCCATCGCCCCGTCGGCCACCACCACCCTGGTGGCGAGCGACTCACGCAGCGCGTTCGCGCGGCTCTGCTGGGTGACGGACGGGTCGGCTGCAGTGGCCATGGGGCTTCTCCCTGGGTGCGACGGCTGTCGGCTTTGCACGCCCGCTGAATCGGGCACGCACGTCGCCAGGGTATCCGGCCGGTGGCACGGACCGGGTGACCATTTCGTATCCTGAGCACTCGCCGCGACGGGGGAGCGACTGCATGGCGGGTCGAAGCGCACGGATACGACGGCTCGGACGGGCCCTGGGGGCGGCGCCGCGGGCGCTGCGGACGCGCTGGCGGGGGTGGTCCCGTTGGCACAGAACCCTTGCCGTGGCGCTGGTCGTCCTCGCCGTCGCCCTGCTGCCGATCGGCTCCGCGGCGCTCGCCCTGCGGCTCCAGTACGCCGGTGAGCCCTCCCCCGAGGCCCGGACCCGCGGCAAGGACGCGGTCTGGCTGGGCCACGCCTGGGTGGACGGCCGAAAGGGTGACGCCGACGTCGCCGACCTCGCCCGGCGGCTCGCCGGGACGGGCGTGCGCGACCTCTACGTCCACACCGGCCCGCTGGAGCACGACGGCTCGCTGCCGCCCGCCGTCCACCCCCGGGCCCAGTGGTTCACCGAGGCCGCGCACCGCGCGCTGCCCGGCATCCGGGTGCAGGGCTGGCTGGGCGACGAGGTCAAGCCCGAGAAGGACGCCCTGGACCTGGAGGACGCGCCCACCCGGGACCGGGTCACCGCCGCCGCCCGCCAGGTGCTGGACCTCGGCTTCGACGGGGTGCACTTCGACATGGAGCCGATCCGCCCCGGCTCGGCCGGCTGGCTCGCGCTGCTGGACCAGGTCCGCCCGGTGACCGCCGGCCGCGGCGCCCGGCTCTCGGTGGCCGCGCCGCAGATCGACCCGCTGCCCTTCCAGCACGACATCGCCATCGCGCTCACCGACCACGGCAAGTGGTGGGACCAGGCGTACTTCGCCGAGACCGCCCGCCGGGTCGACCAGATCGCGGTGATGACCTACGACTCCAGCATGCCGACCGCCTCGCTCTACGGGGGCTACAACGCCTACCAGACCGAGCTGGCCCTGGAGGCCACCCCCGAGGACGTGGACCTCCTGATGGGCCTGCCGTTCTACTGGGAGGACAAGTGGGGCCACTGGGGGCACGCCGAGACGGTGGACGCCGGCATCCGGGGCATCCGGCTCGGCCTCGGCCGGTACGACCTGCGGCGGGAGAACTTCGGCGTCGGGCTGTACGTGGACTTCGCCGCCACCGAGCAGAACTGGGCCGACTACCGGCGCGGCTGGGTCCGCTGAGGCGCCGCCGTCACGCCATCCGGTGCGCGAGGGCGCCCAGGTAGCGCCGGACGGTGGCGTCCTCGCCCAGCACGTAGTGCGAGAGGGCGCGGTGGAGCGGCCGATGGACCTCGCCGCGCTCGGTGACCGTCAGGCTGCAGCCCTGCCCGGCCGGCGTTAGCACGAGCGTCCAGGTGCCGCCGTAGGGCAGGTCCGGGTCGGCCACGCCGGTCACCAGCCGGTGCGGGGCCTCGCTCTCCAGCACCTCGTAGGTGGCGTGGCCGTGCGGGCCGTACTCGCGCCAGCGCGGCCGGCCGCCCGCGCCCTCCGGCAGCCGCTCGACGTGGGACAGGCCCGGGCGCCACGCCGGATAGAGGTCGACGTCGGTCACGACGTCCCACACCGCGCCCGGCGGCTGGTCGAGCTCCAGGCCGCCCTCGGTCACGTGCTCCACCGGCAGGCGCCGGCCCGCCGCCAGGGCCGCCAGCACCACCGCGCCGGCCCCGGCGGCCGCCACCACGCCGATGCCGATCCACCACCGTCCGTCCATCCGCCCGGCTCCTCACGCCCTGTCCGGCCCCTTGCTCCATCATCGCGCCGCCCCGCCGCGCGGGCGCGCCACGACTCTGCGTCACCACTCCGATACGATCCGTGCCCGATGGGCCGAGGCGGACCGCGCCCGGCCACCGGACCCCGGAGAACCGCCGTGCAGCGCCACCCGCTCCTCACCGCCCTGGCCGCCGTCCCGCTCCTGCTCTGCGCCGCGCCGGCCGCCGCCGCGCCCGCCGACGCCCCGCCCCGCTACGCCGCGCTGGGCGACTCCTACGCCGCCGGGGTCGCGGCCGGCGCCTACGACCCGGCCGCCGGCGACTGCCACCGCAGCGCCAACGCCTACCCGGCGCTCTGGGCCGCCGACCACGGCGCCACCGGCTTCCTCGCCGCCGCGTGCAACGGCGCGACCACCGCGGACGTCCGCGGCGGACAGCTCCCGAAGGTCGGCGCGGACACCACGGTGCTCACCCTCACCGTCGGCGGCAACGACCTGGGCTTCGCCGGGGCGGCCGCCGACTGCCTCCAACCGCTGACCACCGAGGCCCGCTGCGCCGCCACCCTGGACGAGTCCGGCCGCCGGCTGCGGGAGGAGCTGCCCGGCCGGCTCTCCGCCCTGTACGACGACGTGCGGACCGCCGCCCCGCGGGCCCGGGTGGTGGTCACCGGCTATCCGCACCTGCTGCGCACCGGCACCACCTGCCTGATCGGCACCGATGCCCGCCGGCAGCGGTTCAACGCGCTCACGGACGAGCTGGACGAGCTGATCCGCCGCGAGGCCGAGGCGCGCGGGTTCGCCTTCGCCGACGTCCGGACGGCGTTCGAGGGCCACGGGGTCTGCGCGGGCGCGGGGCGGGAGTGGATCACCGGCATCGTGCTCCCCCGGCTGTGGGAGTCCTTCCACCCCACGCCCGAGGGGCAGTCCCTCGGCTACCTGCCGGCCGTCACCGCCGCGACCGGACCGCGCTGACCCGCCCCGGCGCCCGGCGGCCGCCCCGCGGTCCTTCCCGGGGCGCCCTGGGCCCGGCGCGGCGATAACCGCTGGATCCCGGCGCCCCGCTCCCCCAGACTGTCCCGGTGCCCCGCCGGGAGGCGCATCAAAGCCCGTAGGCTGGGCAGGTAGGGAACCATGGAGCGAGGCGTTCCATGGGTGACGAGAGGTTCGACAGTCGGCAGCCGGACCGCCGGCGCCTCGGCAGGCCGGCCGGGGCGGGCACGTCCGACCGCCGACCGGAGGGAGACGCTGGGTGATCGAGCTGGAAGATGTTCCCGAGTTGATCGACCCGGTCATGGTCTGCGCCTTCGAGGGCTGGAACGACGCCGGGGACGCGGCCTCCGCGGCCCTGGCGCATCTGGACGACACCTGGGGCGGCAAGGTGTTCGCCGCCCTGGACGCCGAGGACTACTACGACTTCCAGGTCAACCGCCCCACGGTCTGGCTGGACGGCGGCATCCGCCGGATCACCTGGCCGACGACCCGGCTCTCGGTGGTCCGGGTGACGGAGCCCGCGACCCGGGACATCGTCCTGGTGCGCGGCATCGAGCCCAGCATGCGCTGGCGCTCGTTCTGCAACGAGCTGCTCGGCTTCGCGCACGAGCTGGGCATCGAGCTGGTGGTGATCCTGGGCGCGCTGCTCGGGGACACCCCGCACAGCCGTCCCGTCCCGGTCAGCGGGGTCACCTCCGACCCGGAGCTGGCCCAGCGGCTGGACCTGGAGGAGAGCCGCTACGAGGGCCCGACCGGGATCGTCGGGGTGCTCCAGGAGGCCTGCACGCACGCCGGGGTGCCCGCCGTGACGCTCTGGGCGGCGGTGCCGCACTACGTCGCGCAGCCGCCGAACCCGAAGGCCACGCTGGCGCTGATCAACAAGCTGGAGGACCTGCTGGACCTGCGGATCCCGCCGGGCGAGCTCGGTGAGGACTCCCGGGCCTGGCAGCTCGGCGTGGACCAGCTGGCCGCCGAGGACACCGAGGTGGCCGAGTACGTCCAGCAGCTGGAGGAGGCGCAGGACACCGCCGAGCTGCCGGAGGCCTCGGGCGACGCGATCGCCCGGGAGTTCGAGCGCTACCTGCGGCGGCGGGAGAACGTCGGCCCGGCCGGTGAGAAGCCGGTCGCCGGGCACGCCACGGCGGAGCGGCCGAGCGAGCCCGAGCCGCCGGCCGCGCGGGAGAGCCAGGACGGCACCGAGGAGGACTGACCCCGCGGCAGCGGGAACGCCGGAGGGCGCCGGGACCAGCTGGTCC
>NZ_JBHWUI010000151.1:0-3357 GCF_042737525.1 Kitasatospora sp. NPDC059973
GCGGGCCCCCCCCCCCGCGGCGCCGGGGGGCGCGGGGCCCCGGGCCGCACCGTACCGCCTGGCCGCCGACGCCGCAGGCACCCATCCGGGCCGCGGACAATGGCCATTGTCCGCGGCCGAACTGCGGTTCCGCCCGTTCCTGTTGTGGACAACGTGAGCTCTCGCGAAGGTGGAGAGCCCGGCGGGACACCTCGACCGGGAACGAGCCCCGGAGATCGCGCACGGCTCCGGCGGCATGAGTGGAGGAAGCATGATGCGAAAGACTCTCGGCCGCTTCGCCGTGGTCACCGCGGCGATGGCCCTCGGCCTGGGCAGCGTCGTCACGACGGCCACCGCCCGCCCCGCGACACCTGCCTGCGGGAGCGCCCTCAACACCATCGACGGCATCGCCGCCCAGGCCCAGCAGGCCATCAGCTACCGGGACAAGGGCAACGCCGCCGTCGGCCTCACGGACGCCGCCCAGCTGTCCTACGCGGCTCCGTGCTTCACCGAGGAACTGCAGGACCTCCTCCGGGGGGCCGCATCGCGGTTCAACGATGCGGCCGGCACCCTGTACTACGACAACTGGGACGACGCCTACGCCAGTGCGGCCGCCGGGCGGGGGCTGATCTGGCAGGCCCAGGACGCGAACCACTGACGGCGCGCCGTGGGAGCGGTAGCCGACGACCGACCTCCGCCAGGACGGGTCGGAGGCTGCCCGCTCGGCCGACCGCGGCACCGTCGTCGGCCGGTTAAGCGGGCCCCGGAAGAGGCTGGACAGCGGGACAGCGGGCCCGCCGGAGGCTCGGGGAGGGCGGGTCGGCCCACGCCGTGACCGTCCCGTGGGCTGTCGCCGCCGGCGGTGTGCCGGCGTGGTCGGGGGTCAGCGCGCGTCGGGCTCCGGCGTCGACGTGGCGCGGAGTTCCTCGTCGACGTCGCCCGCCTGGCGAAGGCCCGCCTGGTACGCCGGCTCCCAGGCCGCCAGGTCGCCCAGGTCCGGGCCGAAGGCGCTGACCGAGGCCGGATCGGGACCGATGGTCACGACGCGCGCCGCTCCCACGGCCGCCAGCTGCTGGTCGAGCAGCTCCCGGGGGAACAGGTGGGCCATCGGCTCGACCACGACCAGCGTGCGGGCTCCCACGGCGAGGTCGGCGTTGGGCCCTGCCCGCAGCGCACCGTCCATGTACCGCCGGCCGTCGACGGCGACGGGCGGCGCGGCCCCGGGGAAGGCGCTGCTCGCCGCCACCGCGTGCACCAGCGGCACGCCGCTGTCGCGGTCCCACACCACGGGCTCACCGGAGGTCGTGTCCACGGCGGTGATCAGCAGTCGGCGCTCGGGCCAGGTGTCCGCGCCGATCAGCGCGGCGCGGCCCGCTATCAGCGCCTCCTCGGCGTGGGGGTCGGCGCCGTCGAGCGCGAGGCGGCCGACGCGGCGGCGGGCCTCGTCGGGCTCCAGGCCGCGGTCGCCGAGCACCGCGAACACCTCGCCCGTCCGCCCGGGGTCCGCCGTGACCCGGTGCTCCGGCCGGCGGGCCGCCGTCGCGAGCCGCTCCAGGTCCTGGCCGGTGGCGAGCAGCGCCGCGACGATCGCGCCGGACGACGTCCCGACGATCACGTCGGCTCCGCCCAGTTCCACACCGCGCAGGCGCAACCCGTGGGCCAGCCCTGCCATCCAGGCGGTGCCGACGTGGCCCCCGGGTCCCAGGACGAGTGCTCGGTCGAAGGTGTGCAAGATGATCTCCCCTCGTTAGTGAAACAGTCGTACCATATACTCACTGACGCTGTCTCAACTTCGCAATACCGAGAGGAGATCCACCGTGGGGCGACCCGCCGACCCCGCCCGTCGGGAGCGCACGCTGGCACGGGCGACCGACTACGTACTGGCGCACGGCCTGACCGGACTCAGCCTGCGACCGATGGCCGCGGCTCTCGACACCAGCCCGCGGATGCTGCTCTACGACTTCGGCAGCAAACAGGAGCTGGTCGCGGCGGTCCTCGCCGAGGCTCGGCGCCGAGGTGCCGCGCGCCTGACCGGCCACGTTCCGCCGACGACGGGCACCGCCCAGGAGCGGCTGCGCGGCATCTGGGGGTGGATCAGCGCGGAGGAACGTGCCCCGTTCGTCCGGCTGTTCTTCGAGGTGCACGCCGACGGGCTGGTTCACCCCGAGGCCTACCCCGAGCAGGGCGAGGCGATCACGGACTGGTTCGACACGCTCGGCGCCACCTTCCGCGACGTCTCCAACGGCCCCGGCGACACCGTGACGCCCACGTTGATCATGGCCGTCGTCCGGGGCCTGCTGTTCGACCTCACCACCACCGGCGACCGCGACCGCACGAATCGCGCGCTGGACCGCTTCGCGGAACTGCTGGACCGCTGAACGGCCCTGGCGAGCCTTCGGTCAGGGCCGATCGGGGCGTGCGTCCCTGTCGGAGGGCCGTGGCACACTGCGGCACATGTCTCTCAGCGCCCTCAGCCTCGACCAGTGGCGGTCGTTCGACCTGCCGACCGCCCGCCACTTCGCCCACGGGGCGGCGGAGCTGGTGGGCGGCCGGGTGACCGCGCTGGAGACCGTCGAGCACCTCGGCGCCCCGCTGCACCGCGTCCGGATCGAGCGGGATGACCAGGAGTTCGCGCTGATCCCCGGCGGCCGGGTGACGCTCGGGTTCGACCTCGACGCCTGGCGGCCGACGCCCGAGCAGACCGCCGACTACGCGGCGAGCCTGGAGCAGGGCTTCGGCTACGGCGCCGACCTCCGGGAGCACCTCGCCCAGGTGCTCAGCCCGCGTCGGACCGTCACCCTGGCCACCGTGCTGATGGCCGTGGAGGACGAGGAGCTGACCGAGGCCTCCTGCGACATGCCGGCCGTCCTCGCGGCCCGCGGGCTGCGGATGCCCAGCGCGGACGAGTGGGAGCACGCCTGCGGGGCCGGCGCCACCACCCTCTTCCGCTGGGGCGACGACTGCCCGCTCGACCGCATCCCCCACGGAGAGCCGGACGGGCCGCAGAGCCGGCCGAACGCCTTCGGGCTGCGCATCGCCTACGACACCTACCGCACCGAGGTGAGCAGCGACACCGCGTCCGTACACGGCGGGGACGGCGGCGAGTCGGTGTGCGGCGGGTACGGCTTCCTGCTGGGGTGGCTCCCGCTGGCCACGGCCAACCGGAACCCCTTCATGGCCGAGTTCGTCCACGGCCCGGACGGGGACGGTCTCTGCGAGGACTTCTCGGTCCGTCCCCTCCTCCCGCTCTGAGGGCCGGAGTGCCCGGGGTGCGGGGCCGGCCCGTGTTGGGGGCCGGCCCCCCCCCCCGGCGCACGCACCCACCACAGGCACCCCCCCCCCGCCCCCCCCCCAGGCACGGCCGCGCCGCAGCACCCG
>NZ_JBHWUI010000151.1:3366-19630 GCF_042737525.1 Kitasatospora sp. NPDC059973
CATATTCGTCGGCAGCTTCAGTTGTTTATAAGAGACCGGTCCCCCCCCCCCGCTCTGTGGGCCGGAGTGCCGGGGGTCCGGCGCCGAAGCTTCTCCGGCGCCGGACCCGACAGCGACCTCAGGCACGCACCTCAGGCACGCACCTCAGGCACGCACCTCAGGCACGGCAGCGCAGCATCACCAGCGGCGGCTTGGCCAGGAGGTCCGCCCAGAACTCCGCGCCGAACTCGCGGAGGCCGGCTTCGGACACCTGGATCGGCACCCACTCCAGGTCACGGAATCCGGCCGCCCGCAGGCACTCCTCGTAGACCTCGCGACGCGGAACGGTGCTGACGATGCTGATCGGCCGCGGGTCGAGGAGCGCCGTGACCCGCACCCGCGGACCGGTCCCGGCCTCCTCACCGGTCGGCTCGCAGCGGAACCCGTACCGCTCCAGGGACGGACAGTCGAACGCGTAGTCGGGCCGCTGGGCGAACACGAAGAACTCGCCGCCGGGCACCAGGTTCCGGTGGATGTTGCGGCACATCCGCTCCAACTGCCCGACGGACTCGGCGTAGTTGAGACACTGCACGGCCAGCGCGAGGTCGAACCGCCGGTCCAGCGGCGCCAACTCGGCGACGTCGCCGACCTCGTAGCGCACGTCCAGCGGCTCACGCCGTTCCATGTCCCGCGCGGCGGCGATCATCTCGACGGAGATGTCGACGCCGAACACCTCGGAGGCGCCGCGCCGCTTGAACTCCCTGCTGTAGAAGCCGGTGCCGCACGCCAGGTCGAGGACCGACCTGCCCTTCACGTCCCCGACCATGCCGAGGAAGCTCGGCACCTCCCCGTAACGCATCAGCGGCAGGGACTTGAAACCCTCGAACGCCTCGCCGATCCCGTCGTACTGCTGCACGCTCACGTGCCGCCCCCTTCTGTCCTTCGCCCGTGCTTCGTCCGGCACGCGGCCACTCCGGCTCGCCGGACGCGGCGGGTGGAGGCCCGCCGGGGCCGTGGCGACGAGTCTCCTCCGCGCGGTGCGACGGCCGTACTGGCGGATGACACAAAGAAGTCGGCCGGGTCGCGGCCGGCGCCGGTGAGGGAGGTGGCGCCGAGCACGGGCACGGTGTCGGGGAACAGCGCGGTGGCGTCGGCCGCGCGGCGTTCGTATCCTCGTCGGCTGGGAGCAGCCGGCGACCCACTCTGGCGAGCCGGTCGGGCGGCGAGGGGCCGGCCGAGGCGACCGGGGTTCCGCCCGGCCCGCATGGATTCACCCAACTCCTCCGCGGCACAGTCTCCTTCACCCGGCGGACGCGGGCACCTCCGGAGACCGAGGACCGGATCCTCAGGCAGGACGACGCGGGACGGCTCTCCGACCCCCGCCGCCCCGCCCGGACGGACCCCCGGCGGCCGCGGTACGACCGACGGAGTGCGACGGGGCACGCTGGGGGCGCGTGGAAGCAGTGGGCGGGCGGCGCTCTGGTCAGCCGTCCCGACGCGCCTGCACCCTGGTGCGGGAGACGGGCACCGGGCCGTCGGAGGAGGGGTCCATGGGAACGCGGGCGCACGAGTCGGACCGCCGCTGGGAGAGGGCCGTGGTCATCGGCGGCGGGTACGCCGGTCTCGTCACGGCGCGGGTGCTGACCGACTGCTTCCGCGAGGTCGTCCTCCTGGAGCGGGACGAGGTGGACGAGCACACCGGCGTCCACCCGCACGCCCCGCAGGGCCACCACGCGCACGCCATGCTGGCCAGGGGCGCGGAGGTGCTGGAGACGCTCTTCCCGGGCCTGCGCGAGGAACTGCGCGAACTCGGCGCCCCGGTCTACGACTACGGGGAGCGGATGAGCTTCCTGCAGCCGGCCGGCTTCGCCCCGCGGCACCCGACGGGCGTGCTGATCCAGTCGTTCACCCGGGACGAGCTGGAACGCCGGCTGCGGCGCCGGGTGCTGGCCCTGCCCGGTGTGAGGCTGCTGGCCCCGGCACGCTGCGAGGGCCTGCTCGCGGAGCGTCCCGGGGCCGTGACCGGGGTGGTGTACCGGGTGGCCGGCGCCGAGGAGCCGGCCACCCTGGCGGCGGACCTGGTGGTCGACGCCTCGGGGCGCGCCGGCGGGCTGGACGGCCGGCTCGACTCCCTGGGCGTGCGGGTGCCCGCGCCGCGGGTGGTGAAGGCGAAGATCACCTACACCTCGATGGTCTTCGCCCGGCCGGAGCGGGACCGCCCGGACTTCGACGCCGCCTACCAGATGACCTTCGCGCCGGGCATCCCGCGCGGCGGCGTCATCCTGGCCGTCGAGCGGAACCGCTGGACGTGCTCGCTGTTCGGCTTCGACGACCAGGTGCCGCCGACCGACGACCAGGGGTACCTCGACTTCGCCCGGAGCCTGGCGAACCCCCTGCTGGCCGAGCTGATCGAGCGCCGCACCCGTCCGGAGCCGACCCGCCGGTACGTCAATCCCAACAACCAGTGGAGCCAGTACCACCGGGTCAGGGACTGGCCCGAGCGCCTGCTCGCCGTCGGCGACTCGGTCTGCGTGTTCAACCCGGTGTACGGGCAGGGGCTCACCGTGGCGGCGCTGGAGGCCCGGCTCCTGCAGCGGATGCTGGCCGCCCGCCGGGCCGGGGGCGAGGGACTGGACGGACTGGGCCGCCGGTTCCAGCGCCGGCTGGCCCGCGTGCTGCTGGTGCCCTGGACGCTGTCGAGCAACTCGGACCTGATGTGGAACCCGGACGAGCGGCCGCTGCCGGCCCGGGTGGCCCACTGGTACAACTCCCAGGTCTTCACGGTGTCGGTGCACGACCCGGAGGTGTGGTCCCGGTTCGTCCGGGTCGCCAACATGGTCGCGCCGCCCACCCTGCTCTTCCAGCCCTCCGTCCTGCGGAAGGTCGTCGGCGCGGCGCTGCGTCGCCGCCGTGCCGCGCCGCCGGCCCGCACCACGCCGACGCCCCGCACCGCCGGCCACCCGGTGCCCGGGCCGGCGACGGAAGCGCCGTCCTCGACCACGCCCTCGCGGTAGGGCTTCACCCCAGGGAGGGACGCATGACCGAGACCACGGATCGGAACAGCGGCGTGGAAGGGGGCGTCGGGGTCACCGCGCTGCTGGTCGCCGCCGCGCGGGCGATCGAGACCCACCGCCGGGACAGCCTGGCCCAGGACGCCTTCGCGGAGCACTTCGTGCGCGCCGCCCCGGCCTCCGCGGGCTGGCCGGTCCGGGGGCGGGAGGCCCCGGGCGGGGACGCGAACCCGCTCTGGGGGCGGTTCGCCCGCTACTTCGGTCTGCGAACGAGGGTCCTCGACGACTTCCTGCTGCGCTCGGTCCGCGCCGACGCCCGCCAAGTGGTACTGCTCGGAGCCGGGTTGGACGCACGGGCGTTCCGGCTGGACTGGCCGCCCGGCTGCGTGGTCTTCGAGATCGACCGGCCCGGGGTGCTGGCGTTCAAGCACCGGGTCCTCGACGGGCTGTCCGCCGTCCCGAGGGCGGCGCGCGTCCCCGTCCCGGCCGATCTGCGCGCCGACTGGGTCGGGGCGCTGACCGGCGCGGGCTTCGACCCGGCCGCCCCGAGCGTCTGGCTGGCCGAGGGGCTGCTGTTCTACCTGCCCAGCGCCGTCGAGTCGCACCTCGTCGGCGCGGTGGACCGGTTGAGCACCGGCGGCAGCGCCCTGGCGTACGAGGCCAAGCTCGAACCGGACCTGCTGCGGTACCGCGACAGCCCGCTCTACACCGCGACGAGGGAGCAGATCGGGATCGACCTGCTCACCCTGTTCAACCTCGAACCCCGGCCCGACTCGGCGGGCGCCCTGGCGGATCGGGGCTGGACCACCTCCGTCAGCACCCCCTTCGAGTTCACCCACCGGCACGGCCGCGGCCCGCTGCCCGAGCAGAACGACGCGCTGGCGGGCAACCGCTGGGTGTTCGCGCACAAGCCCCGGCGCTGACCTGCCCACCGGGCCGGGCCTCCGGGCCGGTGCTCGGACCGGAGCACCGGGCCGGAGCACCGCGCCCGGGCCCCGGCCCGACGGCGGGTCACGCGCCCGGGCCCGGGCTCGGCTCCCGCTCCTCGTCGACCGGCGCGAGCGGCCGGAGCCGGCGCAGCGCCGCGGCGACCGTACCGCCGGGCGTGACGTCGACGGTCTCGACCCACACCGCGGTGTCCGCCGGGAGGACGGCTCCGGTGGCGGCCACCCGCTCGCGCACCCGTGCGCAGAAGGCGTCCGGATCGCCGTCCGCGGCGGCGTACTCGCGCGACAGTCCGGCCGTGGAGCAGCCCGCCGTCGCGGGGGCCGGCAGGATGTCCGCACCGTTGGAGCAGCGGAGCGTGACCACGGGCGAGGGGCGGTAGGCGTCCGCGAACATGGGCAGGTTCGAGAAGGGGTAGACCCGGTCGTCCAGGGCGAACGAGAGCACCGCGCACACCGCGAACGCCACCGGGCCCGTCCAGTCCGGGGTGAGGCCCGGCCCCGCACCGGCCGGCAGCGGCAGGGCGACCAGCCCCGCCAGCATGGCGTTCTCCCGGAAGTCGACCGCGAGCAGCCACCGCGAGCCCAGGTGGAAGAGCACCAGGCCCAGACCGATCGCCGCGCGCGGCCAGAACCCGGCGAGCATCAGCGGGGTGCCGGCCTCCAGCAGCAGCGTCGCCCACAGGAGCGGCACGCCCGCGCCCGGCCGGCGGACCAGGAGGCGGACCGGGCCGGCGTCCCGGACGCGCTCGCCGTCCCCGGTCCGGAACCGGTCGAACAGGGTGAGGTAGAAGGGGAAGAGCCGGCGGTCCGGCCAGCGCAGCCCGCGCTTGCGCACCTTGGAGACGGCCGAGACGAAGTAGTGGGCCGCCACCGCCCCCCACAGCCCTCCGGCCATCGACGCGGTCACCCGGTGCGGGTCGGCGCCGGGAGCGGCGGCGAGCCCGGCACCCGCCATGGCGAGCAGCGCCATCCCGGTCAGGTGGAGGTGGTGGTGCACCTTGAAGTGGCGGGTGCCGTCGTCGTCCTCGGTGACGTACCCGGCGAACTCCTGCGACAGGTGGACGGTGGTGACCGGCACGAAGACCGCGGCCATGGCCGCCGTCGCCGCCACCGGGAGGAGACCGGCCGTGAACGCGCACCCGGCGAGCACCAGCACGGCGGCGAGGACGGTCCGGACCGCGGGCCCGACGAGGCGGTCGCCCACCCGCGCGCCGAGCGTGCCCGGCCGCCAGGTCGCACCGACTCCCAGCCCGCGCAGCGGCTCCTGGGCGGCCGACAGGACGACGACGGTGAGCAGGGCCCGGAAGAGCACGTCCTGCCACGGGCCCGGGGCACCCTCGGGCAGGGGCCAGGAGACAGCTGCGGACCACACTCGGCACTCCCCGGGGTGGGTGACCACTCGTCCGTCCAGGATCGGGCCTGCCGGGGGGATCCGGACAGCCTTCCGCGAGATGTCCCGAATAGAGGGCTCATCACACCAAGGCCGGTCAGCGTCCGTTCCCGGCACCCGCTGAACGGCTGCCGCGCCCGAGCGGGCCCCGTGCACCGGGCGCGCCGGGCACCGGCGCCCCCCGGGTCGGCGGGGCGGCGGGTCGGCGGGGCGGCGACCGCCGCCGGTGCGTCGCGGGCGGGTGCGGGCCGCGCCCCTGGCATGCTGCTGAGCGCGGCTTCGGCCGGCCCCATCCGGCCGGTGGGCCTCCCGGTGGGCAGCGGCAGCAGGCGCCCTGGGGCCCGGGAGCCCGGAACGGCGGAACGGGAACGGAAGGGGTGCGCGCATGGACCCGGTGACGAAGGCGCTCAACGAACTGCACCGGCGGATCAGCGGGTTGACGGACGGCGAAGTCGCCTCCTACATCCCGAAGCTCGCCCAGGCCGACCCCGACGACTTCGGGATCGCCCTCACCAGCATGGGCGGCCGCCGCTACCAGGCGGGCAAGGCCGACACCGAGTTCACCATCCAGTCGGTCTCCAAGCCCTTCGTCTACGCACTGGCCCTCACCGACCTCGGGCCCGACGAGATGCTCCGACGGGTCGGCGCCGAGCCCAGCGGCGAGGCCTTCAACGCCATCAGCCTGGAGCCGGTCACCGGGCGCCCGGCCAACCCGATGGTCAACGCCGGCGCGATCGCCACCACCGCCCTGGTCGCGGCGGCCGACCCCGAGGCGCGGTCCGCCCGGATCCTGGACTGCCTGTCCGCGTTCGCCGGCCGCCGACTGGGCTACGACGAGGAGGTGTACGCCTCCGAGGCCGCCAGCGGCGACCGCAACCGCGCGCTGGCCTACCTGATGCGCTCGGCCGGCTCGTTGACCGACGACCCGTACGCCGTGACGGCCACCTACTTCCGCCAGTGCTCCGTCCTGGTCACCGCGGCCGACCTCGCGGTGATGGCCGCGACCCTGGCCAACGGCGGCCGCAACCCGGTCACCGGCGAGCGGGTCGTGGAGCGGAGCGTGGCGGTGCGGACCCTGGCGGTCATGGCCACCTGCGGGATGTACGACGGCGCCGGGGAGTGGCTGCTGAACGTCGGGCTGCCGGCCAAGAGCGGGGTCGCCGGCGGGCTGATCGCGGCCAGCCCGGGCCGGTTCGGGGTCGCGGTCTACAGCCCGCCGCTGGACCGGGAGGGCAACTCCGTGCGGGGCGTGGCCGCGCTCACCGCGATGTCCGAGCGGCTCACCCTCCACCTCATGCACGCACCGGTGCACCTGACGGCCACCGTCACCGACACCGGGCACGGCGCGCGCTCCTCCCGCACCCGCAGCCCGGAGCAGACCGCGCTGCTCAACCGCAGCCGGCAGCGCATCATCGCCGTCGGCGCCCAGGGCGAGCTGGAGTTCACCGAGACCGAGCAGCTGCTGGGCGCCGTCGAGGGGGCCGTCCCCGCGACACCCGGCTGGCTGGTGCTAGACCTGATGGCCGTCACCGGCATCCGCCCCGGCTCCGCCGCGATGCTCGCCGCCGGTCTGGCGGACATCGCTCAGCGGGGCCACCGGATCGTCGTCGCCGCCCAGGAGCCGTTCCTGGCCGCGGCCGACGGGCACCCCGACTGGCAGGCCTTCACCAGCCGCGACGACGCGGTGGCCTGGTGCGAGGACCGGCTCCTGGCCGGCGAAGCGCCCCTCGCCCCGTCCGCCCCGAGCTGACCTCGTCGGGGCGTGCTGCCGGGCTGCCCGGTGCGACCAGAACGCACGGAGCCCGGTCGCCGCCGACTGCGATCGGGGCGACCGGGCTCCATCAGGCCCGCCGGGCGGACCGGCCCGCGGTCAGGACTCCTTGACCACCACGGTCTTGGCCGCTTTGTCGTGGAAGCACTGCTGGAGCGGCTTGTCCCAGAGCAGCGACAACACGTTCACCAGCGAGAACACCGAGCCGACGCAGTAGACCGCCTGGGGCAGGCCGTAGACCGCGCTGCGGGTCCACAGCTCGTTGTCGCTCGGGCGGCCGCCGTGCGTCGCCGAGACCACCCGCAGCTTCATCGCCTTCTTGCCGACGGTCTGCTGGCCCTGGCTGAGCATCATCGCCGCCTCGTAGGCGAAGACGATCAGCGCGCCGATGACGGCGGCCAGGATCGAACCCGCCACGGTCGTGAAGGCCAGCTGGATCACGATCAACGGGATCAGCAGCACGCCCAGGTCGATCAGACGGGCCAGGAAGCGGTCGGCCGGGGTGGCCAGGGTCCGGCTGCCGGGCGGCGGCGGTCCGTACGGACCTGCCGGGCCGACCCACGGCGGGAGCTGGCCGCCGCCCTGCGGGTAGCCCTGCGCGGGCGGCGGGTAGCCAGGAGCGCCCTGGGTGTAGCCGGGCGGCGGGTAGGCGGCGCCGGGCTGCGGGTCGTAGGGGCCCTGCGGGGCCCCGTAGCCCGGCTGCGCCGGCGGCGGCTGCTTGCCGTACGGGTTCTCGTCCGACGGGTAGCCGTAGCCGGGGGGTGGGTTCGTCATCGTCCTGCTCGTTTCGTCGCGGCTTGTCCCTCGGGTCTAGTGGCTCCGACGATCGTTTAGGAAGACCCTGGGGCCAACCGTTACGTGAATACCCCGGACCTGCCCCCTCGTCACCCGCCCCCGGCACCCTCGTTCGCGGCCGGACACGTCCACCGGTACCGGACTCCGGGCGATGGGGAGTTCGGCGTCTCGCCACCCCCCGGCTACGCGGAGTGGTGCCCGGCGGCCTCCGCGCCGGCCGGGTGACGGGGTGGGCGCAGGTCCTGGGCGAGCAGGGCCGCGCCCAGTGCCGCGGCCCGGCGGCCGAGGGCGGAGGCGACGATGCGGGGTGGGTCCGGGGAGGTCAGGCGCTCGGACAGGGCTTTCCGGAGCGGGTCGAGGTAGGTCCGCCCGGCGAGGGACAGGGGGCCGCCGATGACGATCCGTTCGGGGGCGGTGTCGCCGACCGCGGCGGCCAGGACCTCGGCGAGGCCTTCGACGGCCTCCTGCCAGATGGCGGCGGCCGTCCCGTCGCCCGCCGCGGCCCGGACCTGGACGTCTCTGGCGGTCACGCGCGACTCGCCGGTGGCGAGGCGGTAGCGGCGGGCGATCGCGGCGGCCGAGGCGATCGTCTCCAGGCAGCCGTTGCCGCCGCAGGGGCAGGGTTCGCCGCCCGGGCGGACCACGACGTGGCCGAGTTCACCGTCGCCGCCCGGCGCGTGCCCGTCGAGCACCATCGAGGCGGCGATGCCGGTACCGACCGGGACGTAGAGGAAGGAGCGGCACGAGCGGCCGGCGCCGAGCCGGGCCTCGGCCAGGCCACCGGCGCGGACGTCGTGGCCGAAGGCCACCGGGACGTCGAGTTCCTCGGCCAGCCAGCGCCGGACGGGAATCTCGCGCCAGCCCAGGTGGGCGGCGAAGACGGCGGTGCCGGTCGCCTCACCGACCAGGCCGGGCACCGCGATGCCGGCCGCCGACGGCGCGTGGTGCCGGGCGAGGTCGGTGGCGTACTCCAGGACGGTCTCCAGGACGGCGTCCGGTCCGCGGTCGGCGCGGGTCGGCCGCCGGCCGCTGTGCACGAGCGAGCCGTCCGGCGCCATCGCGACGGCCCGGATCTGTGCGACGCCGACCTCCAGCCCGATCACCACGGCGCTCGGGACCTCGGTGTGGGGGGCGACGGGGTTCTCCGCAGCCGTGATCTCCACCTGCTCCCCGTGATCGAATATGATAACTGTCTAGCTAATCCAATCACAGAGATGCACGATCTCTGGCGGTTCGGTCACTGCGCCCGCGATAGGCTTCACCTGCCGACACGACATGTAAGGGAGAGACCATGGGGACGCACGAGAGGTGGACGCGTCTGCTGGAGATCCTGGGCGACCGGGGTCGGCTGGAGGTCGGCGAGGCCGTCGAGCTGCTGAGCGTCTCCGCGGCGACCGTGCGTCGTGACATGGACGAGCTCGCGAACCAGCAGCTGCTGGTGCGCACCCGCGGCGGCGCGGTGCTGAGCGGTGTCGCGTACGACCTGCCACTGCGGTACAAGACCGCCCGGCAGGCGAACGAGAAGCTCAGGATCGCCAAGGCCGCGGCCGCGCTCATCCCGCCGGGGGCGGTGGTCGGCCTCAACGGCGGCACCACCACGTCGGAGGTCGCCCGGGAGCTCGCGACCCGGCCCGACTTCGCCGAACACAGCAACGGAACCGCGCTGACCGTCGTCACCAACGCGATCAACATCGCCAACGAGCTGGCCGTGCGCCCGTACGTGAAGACGGTGGTCACCGGCGGAGTGGCCCGCCCGAACTCCTACGAGCTGACCGGGCCGCTGGCCACCATGGTGCTCCAGGGCCTCGCCCTCGACTACGCCATCCTCGGCGTCAACGCCGTGGACGCCAAGAACGGCGCCGCCACCCACGACGAGGGCGAGGCCAGCGCCAACCGCGCCATGGCCGAGCGGGCGGACAAGGTGATCATCGTCGCGGACGCCACCAAGATCGGCCGCCGCGCCTTCGCGCAGGTCTGCGCGGTCAACGAGTTCACGGTGCTGATCACCGACAAGGACGCCCCGGAGGAGATCGTCGAGCAGCTGATCGCCCAGGGCGTGGACGTGCACTCGGTCTGACCGCCCCCGGCACGCGCGACGTTCGAAGGGGCCCGGCAGCTGCCGGGCCCCTTCGCGCGCGACCGCCTCAGGACGTCGCGCGGAGCGTCGGCAGATGGCCCGCCCCGGCGACCCAGACGCCCTTCTGCATCACGGCGACGACGTCGTGGGCGGCATCCAGCACCACCAGGTCGGCCTGCTTGCCGGTCTCCAGCGAGCCGACGGAGTCGCCCAGCCCCAGCAGTCGGGCGGGCACCGCGGAGAGCGACCGCGAGGCCTGCTCGGGAGTGAACCCGTCGACCGTCACCGCCCGCTTGAACGCCCGGTCGAGGGTCAGCGTGGAGCCGGCGATGGAACTGCCGTCGGCGAGTTCCGCGACGCCGGCGCGGACCCGGATGTCCAGCGGACCCAGCCGGTAGGCGCCGTCGCCCATGCCCGCGGCGCTCATCGCGTCGGTGACCAGCGCGATCCGCCCGGCACCGACCGCGCGGTGGACGAGGCCGACCACCGCGGGGTGCACGTGCACGCCGTCGTTGATGAGCTCGACGGTGACCCGGTCGTCCTCCAGCAGCGCGCCGACCGGCCCGGGGTCCCGGTGGCCGAGGGCGGGCATGCCGTTGAAGAGGTGGGTGGCCACGGTGGCCCCGGCGTCGATGGCGGCGCGGACCGTGCGGTAGTCCGCGGCCGAGTGGCCGACCGCCGCGACGACCCCCGCGTCCACCAGGGTCCGGACGGCGTCGAGCCCCCCGGGCAGCTCCGGCGCGAGGGTGACCATGCGGGCGTGGCCCTTGGCGGCGTCCAGCAGCCGGCGCAGCGGTTCGGGGGCGGGGTCGCGCAGCAGGGCGGGCGCGTGGGCGCCGCACCGGCCGCGGGCGATGAACGGACCCTCGAAGTGGACCCCGGCCAGTACGCCGTCCTGGGCGAGTTCGGCGAGTACGGCGGCCTGGCGGCAGAGCTCGTCCAGCTCGGCGGTGACGGTGCTGGCGACGGTGGTGGTGGTCCCGTGCAGGCGGTGGAACCGCGCGGCGGCCATCACCTCCCCGCCGTCGGCGGAGGTGTACGAGGCGCCGCCGCCGCCGTGGACGTGCAGGTCGACGAAGCCGGGCACGACCAGGTGGCCGGTCAGATCCACGTCTCCGGGCTCGGGAGTGCCCCCGAACCCGGTGATCAGGGCTCCTTCGACCGTGAGGCGTCCGCCGTCGACGGTGCCGGTGGCGGTCACCAGGCGAGCCCCGGACAGGGAGGTGCGGGTGGCGGTCATGCGGCGCCCGCCGGGCCGTGGGCAGCGTTCGCGTGGTCCATGGAGCCTCTCTTGCGGCGATCGTGCGGCGAGGAGCAGGGCGGCCCCGGGAGGGCGCTGGACGCGGCAGATCTGCACTCTTGTGCAGCACTCTCGGGCTCTGCGATCAGATCACATCATTGTGGATGAGCCGAAAGTTGCACGCAAGGGCTCCCGGGGGCCGGGACGGGCGGACCGCCGACGGGCAGCGCAGTCGTCGGCGGTCCGCCCGGAGGCGTCACGGGTGTTCCTGACCGGGATCGTGAGCGTGCTGCTGCTGGTCGCCGCCGCGGCGACGGCGAGGGCGCTGCGGGCGCGCAGCGTCCGGCGGTCAGGGCCGGCAGGATCCGCACCGGGGCGGCTCCGTCCGCGGCGCGGGGACGAACAGGCCGAACACCGTGTCGGCGACCACCCCGAAGTCGCCTCCCCCCAGGGCCTTCCGGTCGCCGCCGGGCGCCCGCGGACCGACGGCGGGGTCCAGCAGGGCGGGGGCGGGCCCTTCGACGACCGGCGACGGATGGACGTCGGTCACGGCCGGCCGCCCTCGCCCGTGCGGACGCCGGAGGACCGGGCCGCTCCCCCGGGCTCGCTCCACTCCGCGAGCTGGACGTCGATGCCGTTGGGGTCGAGCACCCCGAACGTCCACGCGCCCCACGGCTGCAGGGTCAGCGGCGCGGTCACCTTCACCCCTGCCGCGACCAGGCGGGCCGCCTCCTCCGCGATGCCGGTGACGGTGAACGACACGTAGCCGTCGAGCGGGGGGTTCGGTGCCACCGCGAAGTCCGACAGGACCAGGGTGATGTCGGTGGCGGCGTCGTCCCGTTCGAGCTGGACGAAGCCGTCCGTGCGCAGGACTTCACGGAATCCGAGGTGCTCGGTGAAGAAACGGCTGGAGGCGGCCGGGTCACCGACCACCAGCGCCACGGTGGTGGACGTGATGTTCATGCCGTCCAGCCTGATCGCCGTGCCGGGAGCGAACAACGGCGATTCTCGCAACGATCGTTAACCCCCGGCTTCACGATCCGGTCGGGCCGAGCGGCCCCGCCGCGAAAGGCGTGAGGCGGACGGCGCGAGGCGGACGGCGTGACGCGGACGGCGTGAGGCGGACCCCAGAAAGCGTCCCGCCGTTCGCCGGGTACGTCGCCCGGTTCCCGGCGCCCCGAGGCGCTCCGGGCGTCCGGCGGACCACCCGCCCGACCGGTCCGCCGGGCGGACCCTAGAAGGCGAACACGCCGAGGTCGCGGACGGTGGCGGCGAGAGCGCGGATGGCGTCGTCCTCCGCCTCCGTGCGCCACACGAGGGCGAAGGAGAGCGGGGCGAGGTCGGTGATCGGCAACCAGCGGACGTCGGGCATGCCCCAGTACCGGGTGACGTGGCTCGGGAAGGGCTGGACGATGTCGCCCATGGCGACCAGGTCGATCAGTTCGGAGGAGTGCGTCACCTGGTACGCGCGCTCGATCGGGCGGCCCTTGGGGGTGGTGAAGGGCAGGTACCCCTCCTCCCAGTAGTCCAGTCCGATCCGGCCGCTGCCCTGCGGGAAGTCGGCGAGGTTTTCGAGCCGGACCGACGACCGGCCGCCGAGCGGGTGGTCCGCCGCCACGGCGAGGATGCGCGGGTCGGTGAACAGGGTGGGGCCGACGGTCAGATCGGGCTCCTCGACAGGGAGCCAGGCGACGAAGACGTCGCATTCGCCGTCGCGCAGCTTGCCGAACGGGTCGTCCAGGACCGACAGCCGGACCTGCAGTTCCCACTGGGGGTGGCGCTTGCGGAACGTCTTCCAGTAGACGTGCAGGTCGCCGACGTTGAACGGCATCATCAGGACCCGCAGCCGCCCGCTCACCCCCTGGGCGGCCATCCGCGCGCGCTCCAGCGAGTCCTGGAGGCCCTGGTAGCACGGCCGCAGGTCGTCCCGCAGCTGCCGGCCGACCTCGGTCAGCCGTACCGTCCGGCTGGTGCGCTCGAACAGCATCGCCCCGACGCTGCGCTCCTGCTTCCTGATCGCCTGGCTGACCCGGGCCGGGGAGATGTGCAGCCGCTCGGCGGTCCGGCCGAAGTGCAGTTCCTCGGCCAGCGCCAGAAAGATCTCGATGTCCCGCAGCTCCACCAGCGTCCCCCGATGTTCCCCGTGCCGATCTTCCGATCGCCGCGAAGTCTACGGCGCCCGCCCCCTGGCCGGTATGACGGGCGGCCGCCGCGGAGGGGCCTCGGACCGATGGTTCCGGGACCGGGCGGACGCGCCGTCGAGGCCCCTCCCGGCGACGACGACGCGGGGCCGCTTGGCGTGATTGATTGTGATTCGTCAGGCCAATTTTCGAGCATGGGCGCGCAGTGCAGCTGACTCGTCACGGGGTGTATCGCGATGACACGTCAAGGGTCGATAGTGGGTGTCGCATTGACAACGGTCTGGCAACGGGGCTGGACCGGCTCGAACGGCTGATGAACACTGAGCCATCAGAAGACGCCACAAGATGATTCATTGCTGCTAGATTTGCGCATATTCGCGCAGCAAGTCGCAGTCTCTCCGTCGGTCGAGCAGGTCTGACGACGGTCCTCCCAGCAGCCCGGATGCGACGTTCCGTGGCTCGAAGAACACGTCCGGCACCCGGCATCGCCCCCGGGGCCAGAGGAGGTCTCCCATGAAGAACCGCGCGCTCACGCTCCTGTCCGCCTGTACGGTCGGCGCGCTCGCCCTCACCGCCTGCGGCAGCAGCGGCGGCGACAGCGCGTCAGCGGACGGCACGGTCACCCTCAAGCTGGTGGCGGCCGACTACGGGGACAAGGCGAGCAACAGCTCCAAGGCCTACTGGGACGACGTCGCCCAGCGCTTCCAGGCCGCCAACCCCAAGATCAAGGTCGATGTCCAGGTCGTGAACTGGAACGACATCGACAAGCAGGTCAAGACGATGATCCAGAGCGGCAACGAGCCCGACATCCTGCAGACCGGCGGGTACGCCGACAAGGTCACGGACGACCTGCTCTACAAGGCCGACGACGTCATCTCGATGGCCACCAAGGCCAACCTCATCTCCACCTTCGCCTCGGCCGGCGAGGTCAACGGCGTCCAGTACGGCATACCGTTCGTCTCCTCGGCCCGCGCGTTCTTCTACAACAAGGCCCTGTTCACCCAGGCCGGCATCACCGAGGCCCCCAAGAGCTGGGACGACGTCAAGAAGGACGCCGAGCTGATCAAGGCCAAGGTCCCCGGCGTCACCCCGTACGCGCTCCCCCTCGGCCCGGAGGAGGCCCAGGGCGAGAGCGCGATGTGGGAGTTCGGCAACGGCGGTGCCATCACCGATGATTCGGGCAACTACACGCTCAACAGCGCGGCCAACGTCGACACCTTCAAGTGGCTGAAGACCAACCTGGTCGACCCCGGCCTGACCTACGCCAACCCGGCCACCACCGACCGCAAGACCGCCTTCGCGGACTTCGCCGCGGGCAAGGCCGCCATGCTCAACGGCCACCCGTCCCTGATCCAGATGGCCGCCGACGGCAAGGTCGACTACGGCGTCGCGCCGATCCCCGGCAAGGACGGCGCGCTCAAGTCCACCCTCGGCGTGGCCGACTGGACGATGGCCTTCAAGAAGAACGGCCACAAGGAGCAGATCAAGCAGTTCCTGGACTTCGCGTACTCCAAGGAGAACACGCTGAAGTTCGACGAGCTCTACAACCTCATGCCCGTCACCCAGGACACCCTGACCGAGATGACGGCCAGCGGCAGGCACAAGGACCTGGAGCCGTTCTTCGCGCTGCTCCCGCAGGCCAAGTTCTACCCGCTCGGCAAGACCAGCTGGGACACCGTCTCCGCCGAGATGAAGAAGACCATCGGCACCGCCGTCAAGGAGGACCCGGCCAAGGTGCTGGGCGACCTGCAGAAGAAGGCCGAAGCCGCGGCCGCCGACACCAAGTAGGCGCCCCGGCCCCCGACCGCGGGGGCGGCGGACCGCCCTGACTCAGCGCCGCCGCCCCCGCACCACCACCGTCCCGCTCCGTGCGGCACCCAGGCCGCACGCGCACGGAAGGCGCCTCCGGTGTCCCTCAACCCCTCCCGCACCAAGGCGGCCGGGCCGGCCCCCGGCCCGAAGGCCTCCCGCCGACGCGGCCTCGACCGCCTCGGCCCGCTCCCCTGGATCGGCCCCGCCGTCCTGCTGATCATCGCCGTCGTCCTGTGGCCCGTCTACGAGATGGTCCACACCTCGTTCCAGCGGATCAGCACCAGCGGCTTCGTCCGCGGCTCGGCCGGCTTCGACAAGTACCGCAAGCTCTTCGACGAGACCGACCTCGGACACGTCCTGACCGCCACCGTCGTCTGGACCGTGGTCGTCGTCAGCATCACCATGGTCGCCTCACTGGCCCTCGCCCAGTTGTTCAACCAGCAGTTCCCCGGCCGCCGCCTCACCCGCTGGGCGCTGATCGCGCCCTGGGCGGCGTCCGTCCTGATGACCGCCATCGGCTTCAAGTGGATGCTCAACCAGACCGCCGGCGTCCTCAACACCGCGATGGTCGACCTCGGGATCATCGACGGCCCCAAGGACTGGCTCGGCGACCCGTCCACCGCCTGGCCGTGGATGATGTTCGTGGCGGTCTTCGTCTCGCTCCCCTTCACCACCTACACCCTGCTCGCCGGTCTGCAGACCGTGCCCGCGGAGCTCTACGAGGCGGCGGAGGTCGACGGCGCCGGCACCTGGCGCACCTACCGCCTGATCACCCTGCCGCTGCTGCGCCCGGCCTTCCTCGTCGGTGTCGTCATCAACCTGATCAACGTCTTCAACTCCTTCCCCATCATCTGGGGCATGACGCAGGGCGGGCCGAGCAGCGACACCGCCACCACCACCGTCTTCATGTACCAGCTGAAGAACACCGACATCGGCGAGAGCGCGGCCATGTCCGTCGTCAACTTCGCCCTGGTCGTCGTCATGGTGCTGCTCTTCCTCAAGGTCAGCCGCTGGAACGAGGAGGAGAACCGATGACCCAGCAGACCCTCACCGAGCCCCGTACCGCGCGGCGCCGGCGCCGGCCCGCCGCCCCGGCCGCGC
>NZ_JBHWUI010000152.1:0-19627 GCF_042737525.1 Kitasatospora sp. NPDC059973
GCCGGACCCCGGGGAGAGGGGTCCGGCCGTTCGGCGTTCCGGGCCGAGCGAGCCCAAGGCCGTTCAGTGCTTGAAGGCGTCCTTGACCTTCTCACCTGCCTGCTTCACGTCACCCTTGACCTGGTCGGCCTTGCCTTCGGCCTCCAGACGCTCGTTGCCGGTCACCTTGCCGACGCCTTCCTTGACCACGCCCTTCGCCTTCTCGGCGGTGTTCTCGACCTTGTCACTGGCACTCATGCGGACCTCCGGTTCGTCGAAGCTGTCGGCACAACGCCTGCCCCCGCCCGCCCGGAGGATTCCCCCGAATATTCGCCGCGGGCCGGGGCAGCCGGACCGCCGACACCGACTGTGGAGGTCGAAATGGTTCCCCTTCTTCTTGTTCTGCTGCTGGCCCTGCTCCTCTTCGGCGCGGGCTTCGCACTCAAGGCCCTGTGGTGGGTGGCGGTCGTGGTGCTCGTGGTGTGGCTGCTCGGCTTCGTGGCCCGCAGCACCGGCGCATCCGGCAGCCGCGCCCGCTGGTACCGGTGGTAAGCGCGGGCGATATCGCCCGGACGAACACGGCAGCAGGGTGGGGAACGCACACGACGCGTTCCCCACCCCCGCCACACCCACCGGCTGCCGACCGCACGATCGCCACACGCTTCGACAAACCCGCCGACCGCTACCGCGCCGGAGTCGTCCTGGCATCACTGATCCTCTGGCTCCGCGAACCGACCAGATGATCATTTGTCAGACAGGCCTTGGCGGAGAACCGCACGGCCTGCTCGTCCACATCGTCACAGCGCGAACGCGCGCGGGCGGGCCGGCGGTCGGCGGGCCGGCAGCCGCCGGGCCCCGCAGCGTCCTCGCTCATCGGTCGTGCGGGTGAGCCCGCGGCCCCGTACGTGTCGCGTGTCTCCTGCGCCGTTTCCGGTACGTGCCTGTTTTTGAAGGTCGCTTTTGATCAAGGAACTGCTCCGGACCGGCGTTGCCCGCCAGAATGATCGATATGACGATCCGCGGAGTGCTGTTCGATGTCGATGGAACCCTGTACGACTACGAGAAGGCCGAGGAGGCCGGTCTCCACGAACACCTGGTGGCCGAAGGGCTCTCCGTCCGGTTCGAGTCGCCGGCGGAGGCGCTGCGTGTGTGGCGGGAAGTCAGGGAGGAGGAGTACCCGCGTTTCCTGAACGGCGAGTTGACGTTCGCCGCCCAGAAGGCCGCACGCATACGGCGATTTCTCGCCCATGCCGGGGTGGTCGGCGCACTTGAGTGGACGGACGAGGCGGCTACGGCGTGGTTCGCGAGCTACGCGGTACAGAGGGACGCGATCCGGCGGGCGTTCGACGATGCTCAGCCGGTGCTGGGCGCGTTGGCGGGTCGATTCCGGCTCGGTGTCGTGTCGAACTCGGTGACCGCGCACCAGCGCGCGAAGCTGGATGCGATCGGGCTGCTCGGCTACTTCACGGAGCCGTTGATCTGCTCCCAGGAACACGGTTCCGCCAAGCCGGGGGCGAGCATCTTCCTGGCGGGCTGCGAGGCCCTGGGGTTGACGCCCGCCGAGGTGGCGTACGTGGGTGATGACTACGAGAAGGACGCGGTCGGGGCGCGGGACGCAGGGTTGCAGGCCGTCTGGCTGGACCGCTCTGCTTCCGGAGGTTCCGGTGCCGTGGACGCCGGTATCCGGGTGATCGCCTCGTTGACGGAGCTGATGAGTTTGTGATCAGTACCCGGTCCGGATCTGCTCCGCCCGTCTGAACAGGGAAAAGGACACTGCCGGGGTAGATATGGAGCGTGAGCAAGACCGAGGAGCACGACGAGGCCCTGCCGGAGCAGGCGGCGGAGCGTGCGAAGGAGGAGACCCGGGCTTCCCAGGCCGACGCCGCGAAGGCGTCCGACGTCCGGGCGGCAACGGGCCGGAACGGCACGCAGGCCCGCTGGCGAGCAGGGCGGCCGCGGGCAGGGCGGCGGCGGGCCGGACGGCGGCGGGCCGGACGGCGAGCGGCGAACGACGAGCGGCGGCGGGGCGGGATCCGCTGCACGATCCCGGAAAAGTCCGACCAGGCCCGCAACCGCAAGAAGCTGAGCGCCCACGGCGGCCGTCCGCCCACGTTCGACAAGACCGACTACCGCACGCGCCACGCGGTCGGTGCGGGATCAACCGCCTCGAGCGCCACCGGGCAGTTGCCACGAGGTAGGACAAGCTCGACGTCCGCTACGAGGCCACCGTCACCATCGCCGTCATCGACGAGTTGCTCTGAGCACGTTGTTACGGAAAGACGGGATTCCCGTCATCGCCGATCCACGGCTCCCGTCCCGGCCGCCGGCCGACAGCCTGCCAGACAGCATGTGCCGCAGCGAACTTCACATCACCAGGGCCAGTATCAACCGGCGAAGTAAGGATTTCGACGACGGATACGCGTACCCCACGGGCCCCTTCAGGCAACTGCATGAGCGCATACCAAGCGCCTTCCAGCGCCTCTGCCTGGATCTGCTGATCATCGGTGCGACTGGTGCCTGCGAGGTGGCCGCAAGACTGATCACGCCACCCGAACAGGTCCAGCCCATCAGAGCGTGGTGGTGAACCGGACACCGCTTGGTTCAGCACGGCGCTCTCATCCTTTCCGGGCGCGACCCCGCACCCGGTTTGCAGGTTTAGCTGGACATGATCCACACCACCTCCAAGATCCTGGCCACCACGCTCCTGGCGGCCACGGCCCTCACTGCAGCGGCCGGCAGTGCCGGCGCCGACTCCTACGGGACCCTCGGCGGCAGCACTATCGGCCACGTCGGCGCCGGCGTCAGCCGCCCCGGTTTCAGCGGCGGCGGCACCGGCAACTTCTCCCACTCCAGCGCCCCCTGGGACCCCGCCAAGCACGGCGGCCTCACCCAGGAGGAGAGCAAGCAGCAGTTCGCCGACCTCGTCGAGGCCATCACCGACAACAACCGCCCCACCCCCGACGGCCAGGCCGGCTACCAGGCGCAGCCGGACTACCAGGCGCAGTCCTCCAATGAGCCTGTCGTCGTGTCCGCCGGAGACGACTAGCACGGCCGGCCCGAGGCACCGGCACCCCGCCCGCTCCCGAAGATCGCCGCCGGGCATTCCACGGGTACCCAGCGGCGGATTCCGGCCGAGTTCTCCGGCCCGGTCGCGCACCGCTTCCCCGGGGGGGTGGCCGTGTTCCGTTCACGGGCCCAGGGGATGGGCCCGGCCGCGGCTCGGTCGCCGCGGGTTTGGCTCCAGCCGGCGTGAAGAGCTCCACAGCCGTGCCGGCGGACGCCTGGCTCGGGTGGGGGCGAAGGATGTCTCGTCCGGCCGGTTCGGCAGGTTCCCGCGCTCTTGCTGCGAGTGCTCGGGGCCGTGCGGGCCAGGGTGGAGTCGATCTCACCCTGGTCCTTGCCTGCGGCGGTGAGGCGGCGGGGCGGCACGTTCTCGCCGCGGGAGGTTGGGAGCGTCAGCTCTGGCCTTGATCCATGAGACCGCGGCGGGCCACGGCGGCGGGCCGGTCGAGTTCCTGCGGGCCTTCGACGGCTTGCCCCTCTACCTGGAGGGAGAGGTCGTCGCCGCCGGGGGCGACCACCGTCACCGTGACCTGCTCGTCGCCGGTGTTCGTATTGTCGTGTGCGGTCATTCGCAGTCACCTGTCTGTGAGTTGGGACCCGGGCGATAGGAACCCTGAGTGATCATCGCATAACGCTGGGTGCAGGATGGTAGGAATGACGCCAGGTGAACTCGTGCGGCGGGTCGGACGAAGAAGGGCAGGGTGCCACCTGAGCGGCGGGCGACCGCGCCCGGCTTGTTCGCCGGTCCGGGTGCGGTCGGCACGGTCGAGGCAGCGTCGGAAGAGGGCGCCGCGCGCTCGACGGTGACGGCCTCGACGAGACCGGCCGGGGCGGCCTGGAGGAGGCCCGCGACGCCGGTGTCGGGAGTGCACCAGCCGCCCACGTGCATCGGCCGGCCCTACGCGCGATACGGCGTCAACCGCCCGCACCGCACACACGGCGCCGACGGACCGGCGACCAACTCCCCGCCCGCCGTGCGGTCCAGCTCCACCACCGCCTGGTCCCCGTACCGCTCGGGCTTGTCCCGGAGGGAGCGGCAGTGGCCACTCGCCTTGGAACGCCGTGCTCCACCGGTGCGGGTCCGGTTGGGACCCGCCGAGCCGTGAGCAGCCGCTGGATTGTTGGCTGTTGGCCCGTGGTGGAGCCGGCGTTGGCGCGGAGCCGGGTTCCGGCTGCGGCCTGAGGTGCTCTTGCAGCGGGTCGGCTGCTCAGCGGGGCTCGTGCTCCGCCGGGTGGGGTCTCATGCCGGCGGTGTCGAGCGATGGAGGGGCTTCCTGCCCCCGGCGGTTGGCCAGGCGGCCGGGACGGTCCCTGCGGCCGGCCCGCCCCACGGGTCGGCCGCAGGCTGCCGCGTTCGCTGCTGCCCCGCGTGAACGCGGCAGACCCGTGGCCGGCGCCGCCCCACAGCGGGGGCCGGCCACGGGAGTACAGGGGGTGTTAGCCGATGGCGACGTCGTCGACGAGGAAGATGGTCGTCAGGTACTGGTCCTCGGCGACGGTGGCCGCTACTTCGGGCGGCCGCTGAGAGGTCTCGCTGTTGGTCACGTACTTCCTCCGGGTCGAGCCGCCCCGGAGGGCCGGGGCGGCGGATCTCGGGTGCGGTCAGCCGGCGACGGTCTCGGGGTGCCGGTGGAGGGCGTCCAGGAGCGCGGTCTGCTGGCCGGTCAGTTTCCCGTCGGCGCGGGCCTTGTCCTGCTTGCGTAGCCACGTGCCGGGCCGGAACGCCGGGTCCGCGTCGCTGCCGGTGCGGTTCACCGGGCCGTCGAGGGTGCCGCCGGCGGCGAGGTAGGCGAGCAGGCGCCGGTACGACCTGTTCCAGTCCGGCTCCAGGCGCCACAGCTCGTCCAGCGCGTCCAGCTTGGCCACCTGGTCCGCGGTGAGGTTCTCGGCCTTGCGCTGGCGGCGCATCCACGCGCCCACCGCGTAGTCGTCGAGCTTCGCGGTCGCCGGGATCGCGAGGTGGCCGTGGGCGCGGTGGAACGCGGCGGCGTAGGCGTAGCCGCGTTCCCAGGCGTTGGCGTTCTTCGACCAGATCATGCCGAGCGCGTCCAGCTCGCTGACGCGGGCGGGGTCGAGCAGGCCTTGGCCGGCCAGGTGGCGCTGGCGGGTGAGCCAGGAGATCAACTCGGCGTGCTTGGTCTTGTCGGTGGGGTCGAGGTGGCCGTGCTCGATGTGGAAGACCGCCGCGACGGCGTGCATGCGCTGCCACTCGACCGCGCGCGGGTTGAACGCCCGCAGCTTGACGGTCTGCAGGATCCGGGCGGCGTGCTGCCGAGCGTTGATCTTGAGCCACTCGATCGGCGACTCCACCGGGGCCGGCTGCTGCTCGCCCTCCCCGGCCTCGGGGGCCTCGCTCTCGGCCGGCTTGGCCGCGGTGGTGTGCGCGGTGCCCTGGGAGCGGCCGGCGCGCAGTTCGGTGATCCGGCCGACCACCCGGGCGTCGTGCGCAGCGAGGGCGCGCAGGACCCGCCAGATGGTGCGGAAGGAGGAGGCCTCGATCTCGGCGTCGGCCTCGGCCTTCACGGCCTCGCCGGCGTCGTGGACCTCGGCCGGGTCGGTGGTGGCGGTGTCGTCGCCGATCTCCGGTGTGGGGAGGTAGACCGGGATAATGACCCAGCTGACCTTGCCCTGCCGGTAGGACTGGCGCAGCGCGCGGCCGACGGCCTGGACGATGTCGATGACGCTCGACTTCGGGTCCGCGAAGCAAATGGCGTCCACGGCGGCGACGTCGATTCCTTCCGTCAGGAGTCGGCTGTTGCACAGGATGCCGCACTCCTCCCCGTCGTCGCCGGTGTGGGCCTTGAACTCGGCGAACGCTGCCCGGCGGTCCTTGAGCCGGTCGGTGCCGGCCACCGCCTTCGCCCAGACCCGCTCCGGGCGCTCCGCGTCGGGCAGCAACTCCGATGCCTCCAGCAGGCTGCTCGCGAACTCCCGCGCTCCGGCCACCCGAGAGTGGAACGTGATCACGCGGCGCAGGCCGAGGTCGGCGACCGCACGCAGCAGCGCGATCTGCAAGGCCAGGCGCAGCAGCTCCTCGTTGCTGCGCTGGGAGCGCAGGTCGGCGACGGCCGGGAGGCTGAGCAGCTCGCGCAAGTCCTCGTCAGTGACGACGGGGACCAGGACGCGGTAGTCGGCGAGGTAGCCGTGCTCGATCCCCTGCCCGAGGGTCCAGGTGAAACAGACCTTGCCGTAGATCTCCTCCGAGTCCATGGAGCAGAGCGCGGGCAGCGCCTGGCCGTCGGCGAGGTCGGCCAGGCCGTCCTTCGCGCGCCGGTCGTCCGCGATCCTGGGCGTGGCGGTGAAGTACAGCCGGCGCTTCGCCGGGACCTGGTCGTCGTCGTGGATCGCCGCCCACGCCTTGCCTTCCGCGCCGGCGGTGCGGTGGGCCTCGTCGATGACGACCAGGTCCCAGGCCGGCAGGCCGAAGTCGCGGTGGGCCTGGACGATCCGCTCCAGCGAGGCATAGGTGGCGTACACGGTCACCGGTTCGCCGGCCTTCTCCTTGGCGACCAGGTCGGCGATCCGCGGAGCCTGCGTGGTGACCTGAGCGTGGACGCGCCCACCGGCCTCCGCGCTCTCCAGCGCCTCATCCCGCGAACAGGCCGCGACCGCCAGACCCCGGCGCCCGCCCCGCAGCGACCACGCTTCGGCGGTCTGCTCCAGCAGCTCGATCGTCGGCACCAGCACCAGCACCCGGCCCTTCGCCGCCACGCGCCGGGCGCAGCCGGCCGCGATGAGCGTCTTGCCGGAGCCGGTCGCGGCGACCACCGTGGCGCGGCCGCCGTCCTTCACCTCGCGCACCGCGGCCACGACGGCGTCCTTCTGGAACCAGTACAGCGGCAGCGGGTTCACCGCGGCGGTGCCGGTCGGCTGCTGCGGGACCGGCTGCCCGGATGCGGCGCGGAACGCGGCCGGCACGTTCTGCTCGGCGGTGGCGGTGGTGGTCTCCACGGCGGTGCTTCTCCTTCGGATGCTGAGACGGCTCGGCGGTGGCGGTGGTGCTGTGGCAGGGTCGCGGCGGGCGGCCTCTCCCCAGGGCCAGGTCATGGATGGGGAGAGGCCGGCCGGGTCCTTGGGGCCGGTCAGCCGATCAGGACGTCGGATCTCTGGTGGCCGTCGGGGGTCCAGGTGCGGATCTCCAGGTAGACGATCTCCGCCTCGGGGACGGCCCGGCCGGTCTCCACCAGCCACGTCCAGACGGCGTGGACGACGTCGCCGTGGGAGTCGGCGACCCGGCGGGACCATTCGGTGGCGGGGAAGCCGCCGGTGGCGGAGGAGCCGTAGGTGCGCTCCTCGGTGCCGTCCGCGCGCGGAACGACGCCGCGCCGGATGCCCGGAGAGTCCTGCCTCGACCCGGCGGACAGGGTGAAGTAGCGGGCGCGCATCCGCACCGTCAGCGCGACCCGACCGTCGGCGGCCGCGGCCGCGTGAACGACGGCGGCCAGGTGCGCGGCGCCGGACCGGATCGCCTGCGCCCCAGCACGCCCGGCCATCGACCCGCCTGGGGTGCCGATCACGTCCTTGCCCCGCACCCGGGCCTTCTGTCCCGTCTTCGTGCGGCGGCGGGTGGTGTTCGCCTCCGCGATCCCGGCCAGCGCCTCCTCGTCGCGTTCGCCGCCCCGGACTGCCCGGACCATCTGGCGAAGGGCGCCGACGAACGCGGCGCCCTTGCCCTTGGTGAAGAACTGCGACACCAGGGAGGCGTCGCGCCCGAGCATCTTCGCGACCTGGCGCTTGGTGTAGCCCTGGTCCAGCAGCTCCTGGGTCAGCCTCGCGGCCTCGTTCGGCCGGTCCGGGTCGGCGGGGCTCACTGGTCAGCGCCCTTCTCGGTGGCGGCGAGTTCGGCGCGGCCCAGGCCGCGCAGCTTGAGGTACTGCTCCTGGCTGGTCGGGTGCTCCACCGGGCCGGTCAAATGACCCTTGAGGAGGTAGTCGCCAGGCTCCCCGCGGTAGGGCCAGGGCTGGCGCTCGGTCAGGGCGATGCCGTCGGTGCCGAAGTAGACGACCGTGCCGGGCTTCGCGTGCAGGGCCCCGGCGTAGCCGATGACCTCCTTGCCCTGGCGGTACTTCATGTCCAGCAGCGCCGCCCGGGCCCCGGACCACACGTAGGCGGCCCACTCCGGGTGCGCGTAGGGGTCGCGGGAGAAGCCGGCCTGCCGCTGCCACGTCACCACGCTGTCGTCCTGGCCGAGGATCTCCACCCCGGCGGGGAGGGTCTCGCCGAGCGGGGTGGTGCCGGAGACCAGCCGCGGGCGCTGCGCGAAGCCGCCCAGACCGAACAGCAGCACCGAGCGGACCGCGCGGGAGGCGAGGTAGGCCGCCTGGCGCTGGCGCTCGTCGCCGTGCAGCTTCGACAGGTTGGTCAGGTCCGCCCACGCCGACTTCAACCGCTTGCCCCACTCGTCGAGCGGCTTGCCGTCCTCGAAGAGCAGGCCGCCCAGGATCTCGACCTTCCACGGCATCAGGTGGTTGGACAGCGCCAGGTGCACCTCCGCGCCGCCCGCCCACGTGGTGAACGTCGCGCCGGGCTCCGAGGGGTAGATCCAGGCGCGGTCACCGGTGACCGGGGCCGGGAGGAGGCCGACGTGGCTCCAGCCCTGCGGGACGGTGACGCGGATGTTCCAGTGCGAGCACGACATCAGCGCTTTCACCTGTTCCTGCCCGGACATCGCGGCGAACGCAGCCGCCGTGATGCGGCGCGGGACGCCGACCGGGGACTTCCACAAGTGCTTCGCGTAGGCGAACGTGCGGTCGTACTCCACCAACGCCGGCAACTGCTCCGGCACACGCGGCGGCAGGCGCAACTCGGTACGGCCCTGGCCGCCGGTCGCGTGCAGCAGAGCGCGCAGTTCCTCCGACAGCACCGGGAAGCCGCCGGCCCACTTGCCCGTGGTCGGGATCGTGCGCGACCACAGGTCCCGGCCGGTCTGCGACGGGGAGCCCATGAGGACCGCGTCGTCCCAGTGACGGCGCAGCGCCTGCCACAGCAGCCGGAAGGCGTCCCGGCAGGTGACGACGTCCGCGCCGTCCGGATCGAACCACTCCCCCATGCTCCGGATCTCCGTGGCTCCGCTGTCGGGAGCGGCGGCGGGGGCGTAGCGGCCGACCGGCTGGCGCTGGTGGACGAAGTGCCCGGCCAGCTTGTCCCGGCCCGCCCCGACAGCGGTCGTCCACCGGGGCGACGGGGTGTTCAGCCACGCGGCGACCGCGTCCTTGAGCGTGCTGTAGCGCTCGGCGCCGTCGTGCCAGGGGGCGCCGGCGGTGATGTAGATCCGCTCCGTGCCCGGGGCGGTGGCCAGGACGGCGTCCAGGATCTCCCCCGGGGTGCGCGCGCCGAGGTCGACCCGGACGACCTGGTCGCGGACCGCGAGCATCCCGGCCGCCGCGTCCAGGAACACCGTGGCGCGGGCCTGCTGGACGAAGGCCGGGCGCTTGGACACCAGGCCGCTGGTGACGGCCTCGAACCGCGCACCCGCCGGGCCTTCGGGGAGGGTGGGCAGCTCACGCGGACCGGCCTCGGCCACCGGGCGCGGCGCGGCAGCGACCGGAGCGACCGAGACCGCGGGGACGACCGGCGCAGCGGCGGGGTTGGGCTGCTTGGCGACGGCCTGGTCCTCGACCTCGGTCGGCGCCTCGGCCACCGGGGCGGCCGGGGCCTGCTGCTCGAGTACGGGGGCCGGGCGGGTCAGCGCCGGGGCGACCGCGACGGCGGGCTCGGCGACCGGCTCCGCCACGGGCGCCGGGGCGGGCGCGGCGGTGGCGGCCTGGTCGTCGGCCTTGGCGGCGCGGACGGCGGCCGGGGTCGGGTCCAGCAGCGGCGCGATCCGCACGACGTCGCCGACCGACAGTCCGGAGGCCTTCGCGATGGCCGGCGCCTGGGCGCCCTCGTACCCCGCGAGCCCGGCCACCTTGCGCGAGCGCTGGGCGGTGAGCTTGTCCAGCTCCTTCCGCGCGGCGGCGACCTGCTTCTCGGCGGCCGTGATCTCGGTGCGCAGCTCGCGCAGGCCGGCGAGCTCGGCGGTGTACGTCTTGCGGTCCATCAGCGGGTCACTCCCCCTCGGTGGCGGGCTGGTCGGTGGTGGCGGTCGTGGTGGTGGTGACGTAGGCGATCGGGCCGCCGGACACCGACGCCAGGCGGGTGCCGAGCAGCAGGCCCGCCAGGCGGGCGTCCTCGGGGTCGGTGGGGTTGGCGGCGTTCGCGGGGGCGGTGAGGTCGGTCAGGTAGCCGGCCAGCCGCGCCTTCGGGAAGCGGTAGCGGCCCGCGGTGCCGGCGGTGCCGTCGCCCTCCCACTCGGTGAGGCCGGTCAGCACGGCGACGACGAAGGAGGCCACCGTCACCGGCAGCACTCCGCCGGCCGAGACCCGGGCCGGGTCGCACCGCCACCAGCCGGACAGTGCGGCCAGCAGCTGCGTCTGGTCCAGTGCGGTGCCGAAGCCGATCCACTCCCGGTCCGGCTCGTCCACCTTCGCGGGGGCGTCCGAGCGCAGCACCGCGACCTCGGGCGTGCCGAGCGCGGTCAGGTCGGCGGCGGGCCGGGCCTGCAACTGCTGGAGTGCGGCCAGCGGGAACACCTGCCGACCCTGCTCGCGCACGCCCGGGACCACGCCCGTGGCCATCAGCTTCCTCACCGTCGGGATCGAGCACCCCAGGGCCGTCCCGGCCTGCCCGGTCGTCACGAACACACCCACAACCTCCACGCCCATTCACCTAATTTGAAACGCTAGGGCGACCCTACGCCTCCCCGCCGACACCGTCCACGCCTTTTTAGTAAGTCGTACAAGCATTCCCAGGGGAGCGGTCCGTACCGGTTTGCCAGCGCCTGGTAGGACCGTGGCCGGTTACCAACCCCGGAAGGAGGTGAAGAAGATCACTCCTCGCCAGCAGAAGGCCGCGATGATCCTGGGCGCGGCCCTGGTCGGCACCTACGTGCTCGGCAACGTCGCCAAGGGCCAGGCCCGCGTGCTCGGCCTCAACGCGGCCCAGCTCGCCGCGCTGAGCGCGGGCGTCGCGTTCGCCCTGCGCAACGCCTGAGCACGGCCCGCACGGTCCGGCCCGGTCACCCTCGCGGTGGCCGGGCCGGACCGCTTCCCCGCCCTACTCGGCGCCGGCCTCCGGGCGGTGGACCGGGCACGCGCCGCAGCGGCCCGGGGGCGGGGAGGGCGGCCGGGACCTTGGGGTGCGCAGCTCGCGGACGGCGGCCGCGGTGTTCACGGCGGCCGAGGCGGTGAAGAGGACGGAGCCGACGTCGCGGACGGCGTGGGCGAGCTGGTCGGCCCGCGGGTCGGCCGGGTCGACGAGAGCCTCGGCGACCAACTGCAGAGCGGTCTGAACGGGCGTCATGACGCCCCCCTTCGGAAGAGGTGTGTTCCTTCACCCCTTCGAGGTGCGCAGAGTCCAACAGACAGGACCCGCGCGCAGAAACGTCTATGGCCTGGGGCGCAGCACCACGATCCGGTACGACATTTTGGGACCGTTGATGCACGTCGACGCCGGGCGCCGCCGCTGCCTGCCGGGCCCCGAAGACGTCCGGCCGCCGACCGGGCGGGGTGCCGTCCCACTCCGCCAGAACGGAAGGGACTCCCACCGATCGACACAGGCCGGGCGGCCGGGCTGTGTACGGGCCCGGCCGCCCGAGGGCTTCGCCATGCGGCGCCCGGGCCGTGGGGGTGTACGTGCCGGGCGGTGGAACAGGCGCAGCCGCTCGCCCCGGTAGGGGCACCCGGCGGGTTCAACGAGCGGCACGGGGCGCGGGCACGTGCGGGTCGACGGGGAAGACGTGGTCGGCGCCGGTGAGCTCCAGGATCCGGGCGACGGAGGCGGAGGGCCGGGCGAGGTGGAGCGTGGTGCCCTGGCGTTCGGCTTCGATCCGGGCGCGCGGCAGGGCGTTGAGGCCGGTGGAGTCCATGAAGGTCACGGCGCCGAGGTCGACGAGCAGCACCGGTGGGGCCGACCGCACCGCGAGGGTGTCGCGCAGGGCCGCGTCGAGTCGGGGGACCTGGTCGAGGTCCAGCTCGCCGGAGCATTCCACGACCGGCCCGGCCAGGATGTCGGTGGCGGCGCGTTCGCCCCGCCGGTGGCCGGCCGGAAGCGCAGTCCTGGCGAGTAGTCCGGCCGGACTCCGGCGGGGCCGGTGGACCAGTTGTCCAGCAGCAGCGTGGCGAGGCCGGCGGCGTGCGCGCCGGTGGCCGGCTGGGCGTCGGTGGGGTCAGGGCCGAGGGTGTCGAGCAGCCGGGCGGCGTGCGCGGTCTCACCGGCCGCCACGGAGGCGACGACCTGGCGCAACAGCTCGGCCGCCTGGCCGCGGGCCTTACCGGTCGGGGTGAACAGCGCGGCGTTGTAGCGGGCGACCGCGCGGTCCAGGGCGGCCGGGAGGGTCGGCAGGTCCGTCGGGTCGCTGTCCTCGGTGATGCCTTCTTCGGCGAGCAGCGGGGCGATCTCGCGCCACATCTCGTCGGCCAGGCCGGTGCGCTGCTGGATGGCGATCAGGGCTGGGGGCTCGGGCGCGTCGAGTCGCATGTCCGGTCATGGCGGCCATGCTCGCAGCCCGGCCGCACGGCTGGGTCCGGATCGGTGGGGTTCGCTCGAACGGGATCGCTTCTGGGCTGATCCGCTGTGCCGGGCCGAGGCGGGATGGTAGGGCGCGGGGCGGCTGGTGTCTGACGGTCCGGCGCCGCGAGGCGGGCTCACGGCGCCGGATCAGGCGGTCAGATCAGCTGGGCCGGGTCGTCCAGCCATGCCTGCCAGCCGTCCGGGGTGACGGTGAGTCCGAGGTGCTCGATGGTGGGCTCGCCTGCCTCGTGCCACCAGGCGAGGGCTTGCTCGAAGTCCGGCCACAGGCGGCGGCCGCCGTACTGGCGGACCTGGTGCTCGTCCTCGCCGTCGCGGAAGGTCGCGGTGGTCCAGGCCGGGGTGGTGAGGGAGTAGAGCCACAGGGTGCGGGCGCCGTCGTCGTGCCGCTGGATCGCGTGGACGACGTCGCGCAGGCGCAGGCCGGCGGCGAGCGGGAACGGGTCGAACTTGCCGTGCGGCGGTAGGACGGCGGTGGTGGTGGACTCGGTGACGGTGCCGCCGTCCGGCGGGTTCTGCGGCCAACGCAGGCGTTGGGAGCGCATCTTCATGAACTCCACCGGCTGGAGGAACGGGCCGCTCGCGGTGCCGTCGCCGCTCACGGTGAGGCGGACCAGGGCGTCGGCGTTGGAGTAGTGGGTGCCGAACGGTGCCAGGATCAGCCCGCCGGGCCGGGTCTGTTCGATCCACGCGCGCGGGATCTGGCGCAGTCCGTAGGTCGCGGTGATCCGGTCGTACGGGGCGCCGGGCGGGTGGCCGAGCGCGCCGTCCGCGCAGACGACGGTCGGCCGGTAGCCGGCCCTCTCGAGTGCGGTCCGGGCCTGGGCGGACACGGCGGGGTCGATCTCGACGGTGGTCACGTTGGCGTCGCCGAGCCGGTGGCTCAGCAGGGCGGCGTTCCAGCCGGTGCCGGTGCCCTGCTCCAGCACCCGCATCCCCGGCTCGGCCATCAGGTCGTCCAGCATCGAGGCGACCAGCGACGGCATCGAGGCGGAGCTGGTGGGCACCGTGCCGGGCTCGGAGCCCTGGTGCAGGCCGTCGTCCCACTGGGTGACGATCGGGACGTCCGCGGCGGCCGCCGCCAGCCAGCCGGCCTCGTCGTCGGTCCGGTCGACGGGCCGGCTCGTCCCGGTGGCCATGTCGTGCGCCCACACCAGGTCCGGCAGGAACAGCGAGCGCGGAACCGCGTCGAAGGCCGACGCCCACGCGTCGGCGACGGGGAAGGACCGCCCCGGCGCGGGGCGGCCCTCCTGCTCAGGTGCGAGCGTCACTTGCGGTGTCCCCCGTCTCCGGGCGGGGTGCTGCCGTCAGGGGACGGCGGGTCGGACGGCGGCGTCCACGGAGTGCCCGGGTGCCCGTCGCCCCCGCCTCCCCCGTCGCCGCCCGAGCCGCCGCCGTCGACTGCCTCGATGTCCATGCCGAGCTCCTTGTCGTCGCTGTGATGGTGCCCTCCCGCGGCCCGGGAGGAGTAGAGGGCCGTCCCCGGCGCACCGGGGCACGGTGGCTATGCCGGGGCGAGAGCGCGGGTGCGCAGGTCCGCGTGGACGGTCTTGCCGAGCGGCTCCAGGGTCACGCCCCAGTGCCCGCCGGTGAGGTGGTGGACCAGGGCCAGGCCGCGGCCCGACACGGCGGCGAGGCCCGCGTCGATCAGGCAGGGCAAGGCACGGGAGCCGTCCCGGACGCTGATCCGCACGCACCGGTCGGTGATCCGCTCGACGGCGACCGTCATCTTCCGCCGGCACCCCGTCTTCGCCGCGTTGCCCGCCAGCTCGCTGACAATCAGTTCGCCGGCCTCGACCAGATCGTCCAGCCCCCACGCGCGCAGCGTGGTGCGCACCAGGCGCCGAGCCGCCGACACTGACCGCGGCTCGTAGGACAGCAGCGCCCTGGCGGAGCTGGCCGCCGGTGGCCGCTTCGGGGTCTCGACGGTCGTGGTCACCAGGAACCTCGCACCCGCCGGCGCTGCCCAGGCACGGCCGTGGCCGGTGGGCGGGGTATGCGGTGCGCGGCCACGGCGGTTCTCCGCTCTGTCGTCGGCGGTGACGGCTGCGCCCACCCGACGGGGGGCGGGAGGGCGCAGCGGTCCCGGCTCGCCCGCCGGGGCCGGGTGTCCGGTCCGTCACGGCGGGCGACGGTTCGACGGTAGGGAGTGCGCGGCCGGGCCCTCAACGAGGTTGCGCCATCTTGCGCGAAGTCACCCGAGAGTGGCTATCGCCGCAGTGATCAACTGACGGGCCTCGGCCCCATGAACGGCCAGGGCGGCCAGGCCGGTGAAGGTGCGGACGTAGTCGGCGATCTCGCGGGGCTGGGTGATCCGCAGGTAGCCGGAGGTCAGCTCGACGGCCACCTCGGCCTCGTCGAAGAGGTAGAAGTCCTCGACCGGCAGGTGCGGGCGGTCGGGCCCGGTCGGGATGACGCCGACGCTGACGAACGGGCTGGCCGACACTGCGAGCAGGTGGCCGAGCTGGGCGGCCATCGTCTCCGGGTCGCACACCGCGGCGCGCAGCACCCACTCCTCGATGAGCAGGCCGAAGCGGTGCCGGCCGGAGAACAGCATTCGCTGGCGCTCCAGGCGGGCCTCCACGGCGTCGGCGACGTCGTCGACCTCGACGCGGGCGCGCTGGATCGAGCGCAGCACGGCGGTGGTGTACTCGGGGGTTTGCGCCATGCCGGGCATGACGCGGCTGGCGTAGACGCGGAAGTGGGCGGTGCGCCGGTAGAGGGCGGCCACCGACTCCTGGGCGGCGCGCAGCCCGGTGCGCTCCATACGGCGCCACTCGGTGTACATGGAGTCGACCGCGCGGGCGGCGGCGATGAGGTCGGGGACCTGGTCGTCGGCGCCGCAGGCGGCGCACCACGCGCGCAGGTCGTCCTCGGAGGGGGCGGAGCGCCCGCTCTGGATCCGGGAGGTCTTCGCCGGGTGCCACCCGCAGCAGGCGGACAGCTCGTCGCCGGTCAGGCCTGCGTCCTTGCGCAGGCCTACCAGACGGGAGGCGAGTGCCTTGCGCGCTTCGACGACGCTGGACGACGGTGACGACGGCATGGTGCTGGCTGCCCGCTGGGGGTAGTGGTGGACGGGTTGGTCAGACGGTGTACTGCGCGTGCGGGACGGCCCGGGCCCAGACCGCTTCGAATGCCGCGGCCACCGATTTCACCACGGCCGGGTCCTCGGTCATCTCGTGGCCGGCCCACTCGCCGTCACCGGTGAACCAGTGGAACAGCACCAGGCGCTCGTCCACCAGCCACAGGTCGTTGCCCGGCAGCAGCAGGTCGGACGCCTTCGACCGGGGCAGCCAGCGGACCTGCTCGCCGAGCGCGACGTTGTGCCGCTCGGTGATCGCGTGCTCCCACCGGATGTAGGCGGTGACCGGCTCCGAGACGATGCGGGCCCGGCGCATCACCACCCCACGACCGACGGTCTCCCGCACCAGTGCCGCCCAGGCCGTGTACTCCTCGGGCAGGTCGTACTCCCCGGGCCGGTCCACCGGAAGGCCGGCCCGCCAGTCGGCGAAGACGGGGTCGTCCATGTAGGAGTCGCGCATCTCCAGGTGGCAGGCGGAGCGCTCAGCGCTCCTCAGCAGGGCGCCAAAGTCCGGCACGCTCGGCTTCATCGCACACCTTTCGCAGGAACGGGATCATCCGGACCGGGATCCGGACGACGCCCTCGTGGTCCGGGACGCCGGTGGCGTGGCCCTCCACCCACTCGGTCTCGCTGATCACGCGGTACATCTCCATGTCGGGCAGCCAGCCCTGGACGACGATCTCCGCCTTCTCGTCCTCCAACCACACGGTCGGCGAACCACCGTTGGGCGTGTCCGGGTCGATGCCCCTGAACCGTAGTGCCATGACCACTCCCTCCGCCAAGCCGGTTGCGAGTCCGTGCGCCCCCTCACCGTTCCGCTCCCCTGACAGGCCGTCAAGAGCGCGCGGAGGCAACAGGGCGACACCCGCCCACGCCAAGGGGCCGGAACCGGAGAATCCACGCTGGGGCCTGCAGTCCGATCACGCGGTGCGGATCCTGCCGTCGGCGATCAGGCGGCCGATGTAGCCGGGCCAATCCCGTTCGAGGGTCTGCTGCATGAACGCTCGGGCCTTCTCCCGGATCTCGGGGGTGAGCTGCGATGCCGAAGCCCGGGCACACCTGTCTCGCGACTGGAGGGTGAGCCCGGGAAGCAGATGCGATAGCCGCTCGGTCGGGGCGTGGCTCAGGCCGGCACGTCGGTGGAGGGGAGGGTCGCGCGCAGGGTCGCGCGGTTGAGCTCGCTCGCCAGCTCCCGCAGGCCCTCCGACGCCGCACTCGTGGATGTAACGGGGCGTCAGCATCCGATTACGGATTCGCCGGACAGGAGTCGGCGCGCGGAGCAGGATGAGGCCATGCCTGCTGATGACGACCCGGTCTTCGCGCTCCTGCGCGCTTCGTTGGACCCTGCCTGCCAAACGGCCGCCGTTCGCTCCGAGCACCCCGTGTGCCGTGTCGTGGCCGCTACCGCCCGCAAGGACGTCGCCGCCGGTGGCATGGAGAACATCTCCTTCCTCGCTGCCGGCGTCGCTTTCGCCGGCGCCGCCGTCACCGGCCTGTTCGCCGAGCACCACGACCTCGAACCGGCCAAGCTCATGCGGGACCTTCTGGTCAAGGCCACCGAGGACCGGAGGAAGGGGCACGGCAAGGACGTCCCGTGGCAGGACGAGGTGCCCGCCATCCTCGGGGCCTTTTTCGACCCCGCCACCATCGCGGAGGCTCCGGTGATCCTGGCGCGCGTCTGGATCGAGGGCGAGGCCAGGTTCTATGACCTGCTGGTGGACCTCGCGGCGCTGACGGCCACCATGATGACCTCGCTGATCGGTCTCAACGCCTACACCCAGGATGAGATCTTCGAGGAGGTCGGTCGGATCCTCGACCTGGCCGGCGACGACGACGATCTGTCATGACCGACGACGAACGAGTTCCTCACCCACCAGAAAGGCACACGTGAGCAGCGACCACGCCACCCCATCGGCCCCCGCCGACGCCGACGACCAGGACCCGAACGGTCCCGAGGACGGCGAGGAGCAGAACGGCCCCGGGCTCGAGCCGCGGAGACTCTTGGAATTCGCCGAGTTTCTCGGCATGGATGAGGAGGCCGAGCAGTTGCGCGGAGATCTGCGCACCGAGCGGATCCTGCCCCGCCTCAAGCGGGCCCTGGACTTGGCCGGCCTGCCGGTCAGCCCCGGAGCGGGAGTCCCGGGCGTCCGGGTCATGGCCGAACGGAGCGCCGGCTTTCCGGCAGGCGCCGTCCGTGTCGCCTGGAACGAAGGTGCCGACCTCGACGCCATGATCGATACCGCCGCGCCCGGCAGCCCAGCTGATGTGATGTGTCAGGTGGTCACCTCAACCATGGACAAGGCGCTGGACATCATCCTCCAGGCCGCAGGGCTGCGGACCATCGTCGATTCCCTCCACGGGTCCGTCGTCGTAGCGGACACCACGACGTTCCCGGAAGGGCGGGAACTCGGCCTGTGACAGCGGAAGCCGGCAACGGCCCTGGTCACCGGTGCCGGTGACCAGGGCCCGCTGTTGAGCCCGCGTGCCCCCGAGCACCTGCCAGGCCCCGAGGTCCGTGGCCGGCCGACCTGATCCGCCCCAGCCAGTGACCGCTGGCCCCTAAACGCTGACGGCCGTCCCTTCCGCGGGGGCCCGCCGGTCGGCGTCGTCAACTTCTCGGTCGAACAGGGTCGACGCCGACAGCCGGTACAAGTGCCGCAGGGCCGTGCGAGGATTGCGAGCTGGCGGCCGCCAAGGCGAAGGGGAGGCCGGGCAGGCCGGCCCTGGCCGCGAGGAGCAGACGGTCGTGTCGCGCTTCGCGCAGGGCACCTGGCTCAACGCCCAGAAAGCCCGCCGGGCCAAGCCCACGCCGGGTCAGCTCGCGCAGCCGGCCGATCACAGCGTGGAGGCAGGATGGTAGGCCGGTGCTCCGCTCACGTTCGGTAGGAGGTTCGGGGGTCTCCCCCGCCCGGCTCCGGGCAGGCCGGGAACCGGGCGGGGCCGGTGGGTGTCAGCCGACGGGGTTGAGGGCCCAGCGCTGGTTCGCGCCGCCGCTCGGGGCCCACTGGACCACGGAAGCGTCGTCGGCCGGGTCGCCGCCGGCGACATCGAGGACGAGGCCGCTGTTGAAGTTGATGATCGCCAGGGTGTCGCCGTCGACGTTGACCTTCCCCCAGCGCTGGTTGGCGCCGCCGTTGCAGGTCCACTGGTCGAGCGTGGCCCCCTGGGCGGTGCTCCAACCCGGCACCTCCAGGCACTTGCCGCTGTACACGTTGACGACGAACCCGTCGGTGACCCGCCACTGCTGCGCGGTGTCACCACACGAGGACGACTGGCCCAGGGGCGCGCCGTCGTCGGTGCGGAAGTCGGCGACCCCCAGGCACTTGCCCGTCGCGGCGTTCTGGAGCGACACCGTCGAGTCGGCCGAGAGCGGGACGTACGACATCCCCGAGGCGGAGGCGGAGGCCGGCGCCGCGGCCAGCAGTCCCGCGCCCAGTCCGAGGGCGAGTGCGGCGGCGGCGGAGGCCAGGCGGCGCTTGGCGGTGGCGTGGATGTTCATGGTTCCCCCCATGGGTTCCTGTCGATGCGGTTCGGACCGAGACGCCCGGGCTTCCCGACCGTCTCAACCTGATAGACGTCCAACCTCCCGGGGGGTTGCAGGTGCCTCAGAACAATTTCCCGACCACCTCCGGATCCTCCGCTCACACGAACGCCTACGGTCGCGGTGCGCGTTGCGGCGGTGCCGCGGCCCGGGGTGCCGGATGACGCGCCGCCGCCGTGGAGCCCGGTCGACCCTACGGTTCCGGCGGACTCGCTCCTCTCGCTCTTACCCGCGGGTCCTGGCCGCGCGGCGCGCGGGTCGCGGCCGCCGAGGAACTGGCGGCGGTCGACCAGGTCACCGTGATGCGCCGCGACACCAGCGCCCTCTACCGCGGCCGACCCACCACCGGCGGCCGGCAGCCAGGGCGCCGCGCCAGCGCGCCGGCCGGCCGCCAG
>NZ_JBHWUI010000153.1:0-19509 GCF_042737525.1 Kitasatospora sp. NPDC059973
GGCCGGGTCCGCCCGCCCCGCCGAGGCCCCGCGCCGGGTCAGGACCGGGTGTACACCTTCGGGTCCCGGTACAGCGAGGCCAGCACCTGGCCCGGGACCAGGAGCTCCTCGGCCCGGCTGCCGTCCAGGGTGCTGATGGCGGCGAGCGAGGCGTCGAAGTCGTCGGTCTCGATCTCGATCAGCGTCAGATGGCGGTAGTGGGCCTGCGAGTGCCCTTTGTCGGCGCCGATCTGTTCGTCGTTGAGCACCAGCCGGCGGATCGAAAGAACTCCCGGAACTTCGAGAATCTCCGGAATGTGGGTGTTCTCGTACCAGTCGTGGAAGTCCTTCTCCCGACCCTCGTGCACGTTGCTCAGCACGGTGATGAGGTAAGTGGTCATGTCAATCCAACTCTCTTGCCGCGCGCGGACATACCGTGAGGTCAGCCTCCCAGAAGGGTGGTGTTCCGGACGCCTTCGCGGGGGCGGGATAGGGGGTTCTTAGGGGGCCGGTTGACGGGCCCGCCGGACGTAGCATCATTTGGCCGAACGAGGTGGCCGGAATTCGACTTCGGGCCTTCTCGTGACATTCGGACGCGTGCTGGTGCCAGCAGGGGGATTTCATGGCGGAGTTGTCTCGTCGACGCTTTACATTGGCCGGACTCGGGGCGGCCGGACTCGGGATCGCCGCGACGGATCTCGTCGTGGGCGGCGGGGTCGCGGCGGCCGCGCCGGTGCCGGACGCCGGCGCCGACCAGTCGTGGCCGTTCCTGACCCAGGGCTTCGGCCCGGTCAGTGTCGCGCCCGGCGACCGGCGCTACCCGGACCTGCTGCTGCGCGGGTACAACCGCCGCTTCACCGGCAACCCCGACGCGGTGAAGCTGGTCGGCTCCACGAGCCAGGTCGTGCAGGCCGTCAACGAGGCCGTGGCGGCGGGCAAGCGGGTCACCGTGCGGGGCGGCGGCCACTGCCTGGAGAACTTCGTCGACGACCCGGACGTCCGGGTGGTCATCGACCTGTCCGAGATGCGCGCGGTGTACTTCGACGCGACGATGAACGCCTTCGCGGTCGAGGGCGGCGCGATCCTCTCGCAGGTCTACCGCACCCTCGACCTCGGCTGGGGCGTGACGATACCCGGCGGCTCCTGCCCCAGCGTCGGCGTCGGCGGCCACATCACCGGGGGCGGCTACGGCGTGCTGTCCCGCCTCTACGGCCTGGTCGCGGACAACCTCTACGCCGTCGAGGTCGTCGTGGTGGACGCCTTCGGCATGGCCCGCTCGGTGATCGCCACCTCCTCGGCGAACGACCCCAACCGGGACCTCTGGTGGGCCCACGCGGGCGGCGGCGGCGGGAACTTCGGCATCGTCACCCGGTTCTGGCTGCGCTCGCCCGGCGCGACCGGCACCGATCCGACCAAGCTGCTGCCCCCGACCCCGGGCGGCATCATGATCACCACGCTGTTCTGGGACTGGTCCCAGCTGGACGAGGCGGCGTTCACCACGCTCGTCACCAACTTCGGCACCTGGCACGAGCAGAACAGCGCACCGGGCGCCGCCGCCAACCAGCTCTGGGCCTCGCTCATCGCGATCCGCCAGGGCAAGGGCGGCGTCATCGTCCGGGCCCAGGTCGACCCGACCGTCACCGGCACCCAGCAGATGCTGACCGACTTCGCCGCCGCGATGACGAGGAACGTCGCCGCGGCCCCGGCGGCGAGCACCACGGGCAACCTGCCGTGGCTCTACACCACGACCACCAGCGCCTCCGAGGTGGCCGGCGTGTTCGGCATCCCGAGCCTGCTGCTGCGCTCGAAGACCAAGGGCGCCTACCACAAGAAGGGGTACACCCCCGACCAGCTGCGCACCGTCTACCGCTACCTGACCAGCCCCTCGTACACGTACGCCTCCGGTCTGATGGGCCTCTTCTCCTTCGGCGGGAAGGTCAACTCCTTCTCCCCGACCACGACCGCGGTGCCGCACCGCGATTCGGTGATGCTCGCCTCCTTCTCCAACTACTGGTCCGACGCCGCGGACGAGACCCGCCAGCTGCAGTGGGTCCGGGAGCTCTACCGGGACGTCTACGCGACCACCGGCGGCGTGCCGGTGCCCAACGGCGTCACCGACGGGAACTACGTCAACTGGCCCGACGTCGACCTCGCCGACCCGGCCTGGAACACCTCGTCCGCCCCCTGGTCGACGATCTACTACAAGGACAACTACGCGCGGCTGCAGCAGATCAAGGCCGCCCGGGACCCGCGCGACATCTTCCACCACGCGCTGTCGGTCCGCCCGCACTAGGGGGTGTTCGCAGGTGCTCGCAACGTCGCGTCGCGGATCCGGCGGTACTGCGCGCACACCCCCGGGGGCCCGCCGGTCCGGCCGTTCCCGCCGCGCGACGATGTGACGCGAGCGGTCGGACCGGCCCCGGGCCCGCTCAGACCCGCCCCAGGTCCCTCGGGGCCGGGCGCTCGGCCGGGCCGCGCCGTCGGTCCGGCCCGGCCGGGCGCCACCCGCCGGATTGCCGCTGGAGCTGGTCGGCCAGCCGGTCGTGCTCATGGGCGGCGTCCGGCGCGCCGAGCGCCCGGTGGGCCGCGGCGAGGCCGCGGTGCGCCCGGCCCTGGCGGTGGCGGTCGCCGGTCTCCTGGCTGATGGCCAGGGCCCGGCCGTGCAGGTCCAGCGCCGCGGCCGGGTCGCCCCGCCGGCAGGCGACCTCGCCGAGGCCGCCGAGCGCCTGCCCTTCGAGGTCGCGGGTGCCGGTCTCGCGGGCGAGCGCGAGCGCCTGGTGGAGGTGGGTCAGGGCGGTGTCGTGGTCGCCGAGGCGTTCGTGGACGAGCCCGAGGCCGCAGAGCGCGTGGCCTTCGAGGTCGCGGGTGCTGGTGTCGCGGGCGAGGCCGAGGGCCTCGTGCAGGTGGGCCAGCGCGCGGGAGTGGTGGCCCAGGCGTTCGTGGACGAGCCCGAGGCCGCAGAGCGCGTGGCCCTCGAGGTCGCGGGTGCCGGTCTCGCGGGCGAGCGCGAGCGCCTGGTGGAGGTGGGCCAGGGCGGTGTCGAAGTCGCCGAGGCGCTGGTGCACGAGTCCGAGCCCGCAGAGGGTGTGGCCTTCGAGGTCGCGGGCGCCGGTCTCGCGGGCCAGGGCCAGGGCCCTGCGCAGGTCGTCGCAGGCCTGCTCGTAGTGGCCGGGGCCGCACTGCACCCGGCCGAGGTTGCTCAGCGCGTAGCCCTGGATGTCGCGGTCGTCGATCCGCTGGGCGATCACCAGGGCCTGGCGCAGGTGGATGACGGCGGTGGTGGCGCGGCCCAGGCGTTCGTGGACGAGGCCCAGACCGCACAGCGCGTAGCACTCCGCGCTCGGGGTGCCGGTGTCGCGGGCCAGGTCGAGGGCCTGGGCGAAGTGCGTGAGGGCGCTCTCGTAGCGGCCGAGCCGGTGGAGCACCAGGCCCATGTTGCTGAGCGTGCGGGCGTGCGTCACGTGGTCGCCGAGCTCGCGGGCGACGTCGAGGGCCTGGCGGAAGTGCGTGAGGGCGGTGTCGTAGCGGCCGAGCCGCTGGTTGGCCAGGCCCAGACCGTACCGGGCGAGGTTCTCCAGCTCCCGGTCGTCGGTGTCGCGGGCCAGGGCGACGGTGCGGCTGTGCAACGAGAGCGCCTCGGCGTGCTGGCCGCGCAGGTGCAGGTAGTGGCGCAGCACGCGGAACAGGTCGGCGCTCTGGTCCGGCCAGCCGCGCCGGGCCGTCTCCGCCGCCGACAGCAGGTTCGGCCACTGCGCCTCCAGCCACTCGGCGGCCTGGTCGAGTCCGGCCGGCGAGGCCGCGGGCCCGCCGGGGAGGAGCAGCGGCGGGCGGTCGCACCGCCACGGCGGGGAGACGATGTCCATGGCCACCGCCGCGGTGCGGCGGTAGTGGTCGAACAACCGGGTCAGCGCCGCCTGCCGCTCGGCCTCACCGGCCTCGGTGGCGGCCAGGTGCACCGTGTAGGCGTGCAGCAGCGGGTGCAGCCGGTACTGCTCCTCGCGCGGCTGCTGGACCAGGTGCACGTCGAGCAGTTCCTCCAGCACGCGGTCCGCGGCCCGTCGGTCGATCCCGGCGGCGGCCGCCGCCGCGTCGGCGTCGAAGTCCGTCCCCGGGAGCACGCCCAGCAGGCGGAAGAGCTGCCGCGGTTCGGGTCCGAGCCGGCGGTAGGAGAGGTCGAAGGCGGCGGCGATGCCGCTCTCGGCGGTCCGCAGCTCGCCGAGCCGGCGCCGGTGGCCGCGCAGCCGGGAGGTGAGGTAGGCGACGGTCCAGGCGGGCCGGTGGCGCAGCCGGGCCGCCGAGACGTGGATGGCCAGCGGCAGGTACCCGCAGAGCCGGAGCAGCTCGGCGACGCCCTTGGGCTCGGCGGCCACCCGCCGGTCGCCCACGATCCGGTCGAGCAGGCGCCCCGCGTCGGCCGGCGGGAGCGGGTCCAGCGAGAGCACCGCGGCGGCGTCCAGGTCGGTGAGCCGGCTTCGGCTGGTGACCAGGATCAGGCAGTCGGCCGTCCCCGGCAGCAGCGGCCGGATCTGGGCGGAGCTGGCCGCGTCGTCCAGGACGAGGACCGCCCGCAGGCCGGCCAGCCTGGTGCGCCACAGCGCGGCCCGCTCCTCCAGGTCCTCGGGGACGGCGGCTCCCGTGACGTCCACCGAGCGCAGCAGCTTCTCCAGTGCCGCCCCCGGATCGAGGGGGGCCAGGCCGGGGGAGTGCGCGTGCAGGTCGAGGTAGAGCTGGGCGTCGGGGTAGCGCTCGGTCATCCGGTGGGCGAGGTGGACGGCGAGCGAGGTCTTGCCGACCCCGGCCATGCCGTCCACGGCGGCGAGCAGGACGTTGCTGGGCGCCACCTGGTCGTGGTGGCCGGTCACCCGGTCGGCGAGGGTGTGCAGCTCCTGCTCCCGCCCGGTGAAGTGGCTGATGTCCTTGGGCAGGCTGTGCGGGGCGGGCGGCGCGAACGTGAAGGTCCGGGGGCGGCCGAGGGCCGCGTCGTTGGTGAGGATGCGCTGGCGTAACTCGCGCAGCTCCGGGACTGGTTCGAGGCCGAGCGCGTCCGCGAGCCGCCGCCGGGTGGACTCGTACACGGTGAGCGCGTGCGACTGGCGGCCGGAGAGGTAGAGGGCGAGCATGAGCTGGCCGGCCAGCCGCTCGCGCAGCGGGTGGGCGCTGAGCCAGTCGGTCAGCTCGGGGACGACGGCCTGGTGGTGGCCCTGCGCGAGTTCGAGGTCGACGCACTCCTCGATCGCGGTGAGCCGCTGCTCCTCCAGCCGCGAGGTGTGCGGCTGCAGGGCCGAGTTGTCCAGGCCGGCCAGGGCCGGTCCGCGCCACAGGGCGAGCCCGGCCCGGAACTCCTCGACCGCCGCGGCGAACTGCCCGGCGGCGGCGTGGTGCCGGGCCGCCGCGAGCGCGTGGGCGAACGCGGCCGCGTCGAGCTGGTCGTCGGGGACGTCGAGGCGGTAGCCGGTGGCGCCGACGGCGGTCGGCAGGGTGGTGACCCCGGCGGACTTGAGCAGACCGCGCAGCATGGAGACCGCGTTGCGGACCTGCTTCTCGGCCGTCCGCGGCGGATCGTCCCAGAGCGCGTCGACGAGCTCGCCGAGTGGCACGCTCTGATTGGCCTTCAGCAGGAGGAGGGCGAGCACCAGGTGTTGCCGGGGGCCCGCCAGGGGCACCTTGCGGTGGTTCGCCCCGACCTCCAGCGGTCCGAGAATGCGGAATTTCACTCAGCCTCCCCCGTTCTGACGCGCCGTCACCAAGTCCGTCGCGGGCTGTTCGCCCCGATGCTACTTGGATTCAAACGGATCTTCGAATGCCATATTCCACGGTCGACAGCCGCGGCTCCGGCGCGGGCGCGGGGCCGGTTCGGACACCACCGGCCCGCTTCGGGCCTGCCGGCGCGGGCGTGCGGCCGGGCTGCCGGGCCCTCGGACCAACGCGCCGGACGGTCCCGGAGTTTCCGTCCGAACGATCGGATCGCACCGGCTCCGGGGGAGGACCGCGCGGGGACGGCCGGAGGACGGCCGGAGGACGGCATCGGCCATGATGAGCGTCCGTAGAGGTAGACAGGTACCAGTGACGACGGGGGCCGCCACATGACCGAGACTTCACGACCGCCCGACACCGCGGAAGGCCGGCCGTTCGGCCGCCCGGGCGCGAACCCGCCGCCGTGGCCGCAGGCCTCGTGACCGCGCGCTGCCGCCCGGCCTGACCGGCCCGGTACCGCACGCCCGGCACGTTCGGCCCGGTGCCCGTGCGCCCGGCGTCCGTCGGCCGCGCCCGCCCGGTCCGTCCGCGGCCGTCCTTCCTTCCGCTCCCGGCCACCCGTGGCCCGGCCCGGCGGCCCGACGTCCGCGTCGCGGCACCCGAGGCGCCGTCCCGGGGCGTCCTGGGGCCGCCCTGGGAGCGTCCCCCCTCGTCCCTTCACCCCGATCGGCGGGCCGACCGCCGGACGACCGCCGCTTCCGGACGCCTTCGCGCCGGACGGCGGGCTCCGTGCCGCACCCCGCCCCCGCCCGTACGTCACCCATGCCTGCCCCTGCGCGCCGGGCCGAGCCTGTGCTCCGGCCGTGCCCGCGCCATGACCGGACCATGTGGCCCGTGGTCCCGGAGGGATGCGAACCACCGATGAATCTTGTCGAACGACCCGAGACGGCCCCCGAGTTGCTCTGGCAGGCGAAGGACCTGCTGGCGGTGCTGGAGCGGCGGCGCGACGCGGGCGGCGGCGCCCGGAACGGCCAGCGGCACCTGGACGCGGCGGCCGACCGGCTGCTCGTCGCCTGTGAGTTCCCGAGCCTGCTGCGCGCGGTGGCCGCGGACGCGGAGCGCGTCCCGCCCGGCGGCCCGGCGGCCGGTGCGGGCGGGGAGGAGGACAGCGGCCCGGTCCGGCACCGGGCGGCCTGGGCCCTGGCGAGCCGGCTGCTCGGCGACCCGGGCCTGCCGGACCCGGCGGACGGCGCGGCCTCCGCGCTCTCCGCCTGCGTCTTCCGCGAGGACACCGCCTCGGCGGTGCTCGCGGCGGTCACCGCCCTGGTGCACAGCAACCGGCCGGAGGCGGCGATCTCCTGGTGCGACGCGGTGCTGCCGGACGCCGTCCGGCTCGCCGCCGACACCTGGGCGCCCCGGCTGCTGGCGGCCCGCGCGGAGGCCTCGCTGCACCGGGGCGACGTCCTGGTCGGGCTGGCCCGGGCGGAGGCCGTGCTGGACATGGTCCCGCCGCAGCGCCGGGGCGCCTGGATCGGCGGGCCGCTGGCCTGCCTGGTCGCCGGGTACACCGACCTCGCGGAGCCCGGCGCCGCGAAGGAGTGGGTGCGCCGCCCGGTGCCCGCGCCGATGTACGAGACCCGGCACTGCCTCGGCTACCTGTACGCCCGCGGGCACTTCCACCTCGCCGCCGGCGAGCACCGGTCCGCGCTGGCCGACTTCATGAGCTGCGGCCGGCTGCTGGCCTCCTGGGGGCTGGACCCGGACCTCTACGCCTGGCGGCTCGCGGCCGCCGCGGCCTACCTGGGCGTCGGCGACCACGACAACGCGCTCACCATGGTCGACTCCCAGCTGGACCGGGCGGTGCCGGCCGGCGACCGGTCCCGGGTGTTCGGCCGGGCGACGGCCCGCGGGCGGCGCCGGCAGGAGCTGCGCGAGGAGCTGTTCGCCACCCTCCAGGACACCTCGGGGCGGCCCGGGTTCCTCTCCTCGCTGCGGGCCCTGCAGTGGGGCGAGCTGCCCGGCGCCGCCCCGCACCGGGTCGCCCGCTACAAGGTGACGGACCGCTACGCGGGGTTCCTGGACCAGCTCAGCCCGTCGGAGCAGCGGGTGGCCCTGCTGGCCGCCCAGGGCGAGACCAACCAGCGGATCGCGCGCTCCCTGTCGATCACGGTCAGCACGGTGGAACAGCACCTGACCCGTACCTACCGGAAGCTGCGGGTGGCCGGCCGGAGCGAGCTGCGCAGGAAGCTGGGGTGAGCCGGATCGCGGCGGGGGCCCGTCGTTCGACCACTGCCTGCGGCAGTCGAACGACGGGCCCCCGGGCGTTCCCGGCGGGTGGCGTCAGGGCAGCGGGATCGGGGCCGCCGTGGCGGGCAGTTCGTCCAGGACCCGCACGATCGCGCAGGCGAACGCCATGCCGACACCCGTGCCCAGCAGCATGACGTGGTCGCCCGGGTGGACCTCCCGCCCGGCGAGCAGCTGGTAGAGGCCGCAGACCTGGTCGCTGGCGCCGGTGTGACCGAGCCGGCGGCCGAATTCCCACATGCCGAGCCGCAGATCGCCGTCGAAGGGCTCCAGGATGTGCTCGACGATGCTCCTGCGCCCGGCGCTCTGGTGGGTCACCCGGCTGATGTCGCCGGGCTTCAGACCGGCCTCGTCGAGCGTGCGGCGGATCAGCCCGGCCTCGGCCTGCCCGATGAGCCTCGCCATCTCGGCCTGGTCGCCCTGGAACGCCTCGACCCGCTCGCGCAGCCTGACCCGGTGTCCGATGGTGGCCCCGGGCGGGAAGAGCGCCTCCCCGCCGCGGTTCAGTTCCTCCAGGTCCGGCAGCGAGGAGGCGCAGACGTTCACCACCCGGGCGAAGCCCTGCCGGCGGGAGAGGACGAGGGCCGAGGCGGCGTCCCCGAACAGCGCCCACTTGGTGCCGCGCCAGCGGTCCATGAGCGGATGCGCCCAGTTGTCGGCGGCGGTGACGAGGGCGGCGCCGCGGTCCGGGGCGGCGGTGAGGTAGCAGCCGGCCAGTTCCAGGGCGGCGACCATGCCGCTGCAGCCCTGCCGGACCTCCAGCGCGGGGCCGTACCCGCCGATGGTGTGCCGCTGGACGTAGTGCGCCGGGGACCAGATGTCGGGGCCCTGGTGCCCGGCGCTGGCGTGCATCAGCACGGCGATGTCCGCCGCGTCGTGGTGGGACATCGCCAGCGCGTCCCGCCCGGCCCGGGCGGCCATGTCGGGTGCGGAGACGTCACCGGCGACGGCCACCGAGAGCCAGTCCGTCCCGGTCGCCAGCTCCTCGTCGCAGAGCCCCCGGGCGGCCGCGTCGGCGACGGTGACGAAGTCCGGGACGACGGCGGCGATGCCGTCCAGATAAAGGTCGTCGAATATCACGGAAACCTGCTCCCGGCGGGCTCGGACGGGTGATTCGAGGAAATGCCGGGACTTCCGGAAATCCTGCGGAAGGCGGCGGACAGTAGCATAACCGGGGTGTCGCGGTACTGGCAGCCCCTAAACAACCCCTACCGGGCCTATTTCCTGCGGAAAGGAACGGGAGCGGTGGGCAGAATAGCGATCGGCCGTGTTCGACGGAAATGGCCGCAGGGGTACCACCACCGCAGCCCGGGAGTCTGACGTGGAAGAGTCCGCAGTCGTCATAGTCGGGGCGAGCAGCGGCTTCGGCGCCGCGCTGGCCGAGGACCTCGCCGGCGCCGGCCGGACGGTGATCGCGGGCGCCCGCAGCGCCCGCCCGTCCGGTGGCGGCGTGCTGTACCGGCAGGTCGACGTGACCGACGAGGAGAGCGTCGCGGCGTTCTTCGCCCAGGTGGCGGAGGTCTCGCCGGCCCCGTACGGCCTGGTCTACAGCGCGGGCGACGCCTCGGCGGTCGGGTACGGCTGGGAGGTCGGCGCCGACGAGCTGAACCGGGTCTTCGACGCCACGTTCTTCGGTTTCGTCCGCTGTCTGCGGTACGCGGTGCCGCCGATGCGCGCGGCCGGGCGGGGCAGCGTGCTGGCCCTCGGCTCGCACAGCGCCCGGGTGCCGGTCGACATGCTCGGCGCGTACGCCTCGGCCAAGGCGGCGCTGGAGCACTACGTGCGCACGCTCGCCAAGGAGCTCACCGGGTCGGGCGTGCGGGCCAACGCGCTGGGCATCGTCGCGGAGACGGCGCTCTCCCGCGACTTCCTCACCCGCAAGGCGGACGCCCTGGGGCGGGAGACCCCGTACCCCGCGCTGCCGGCGGTGCGGGACAACCTGCCGCTCGCCCGCTTCCTGCTCTCCGCCGAGTCCTCGCACGTCTCCGGCCAGGTGGTGGACGCGTTCCCGCCGGCCTGGTGACGCGGGCGGGCCCGCCGGCCCGGCGGCCCGGCCGGTGGGCTCAGCCCGGGGCGGTGAGCACCGAGTCGGTGAGCGCCAGCACCCCGGCGCGGACGGCGTCCATGGTCATCCCGGTGCCGACCAGCAGGTCGACGAACTCCGCGCGCGGCACGCCCAGGACGGCGTGGGCCATGAACCCGGCGTCCACGCCCGGCCGCGCCTCGGCGATCGCCCGGGCGAGGGCGTCGTGCCAGAGCAGGTACCGGCCCACGTTGGCGTGCGAGCGGGAGGCGTTCTCCAGGGCGCGCAGCAGTGGGCCGCCGGGCACCACGACCTCGTCGAAGAGCTCGCCGACGAAGCGCAGCACGCGCTCCCGGGCGGGCACCTCCGGGTCGGCCAGCCGGTCGAGCGCGCCGTCCTGCCAGTCCTCCGTGAGCTGGTCGAACAGGGCGCCGATGAGGCCCTCGCGGTTCCCGAAGCGCCGGAACAGGGTGCCCTTGCCGACCCCGGCCGCCTCGGCGATCTCCTCCATCGAGACGTGCTCGACGCCGCCGTCCCGGAACAGCTGCTGGGCCGTGGCCAGGATCTTGCGCCGGTTGTGCGCGGCGTCCGCGCGCTCCCTGACGGCCACATGAGCTCCCTTGACATCCAGCGGTGATCCGGGGCTACGCTATCGCAACCAAGCGGACCGCCGGTCCGCTTATGGTGAAGTTCACGGCAGCTGAGTCAAGGAGACGCACCCATGCGTTCTGTTCGGTTCCACGAGTACGGTTCGCCCGAGGTCCTCAAGGTCGACGAGGTCCCGGACCCGGAGCCGGGCGAGGGCCAGCTGCTGGTCCGGGTGAGCGCGGCCGGGATCAGCTACGCCGAGACCCAGATCCGGTCCGGCCTGATGCAGCAGTTCGCCTGGTTCCCGGACCCGCCGCTGCCGTACGCCCCCGGCTTCGAGGTCGCGGGCACGGTCGTGCGGGTCGGCGCCGGTGTCGGTGACGAGTGGGTCGGCCGGAAGGTCGTCGGCGCCGCCCCGACCGCCGGTGGCTACTCCGAGCTGGCCGTCCTGCCCGCCGGCGCCGTCCAGGCGATCCCCGACGGGCTGGGGGAGCACGAGGCGCTGGCGCTCTTCGGCCAGGGCGTGGTCGCCGTCGGCGTGGCCGAGGTCGCCGCGATCCAGCCCAAGGACGTCGTGCTGGTCCAGTCCGCCGCCGGCGGTGTCGGCAGCCTGCTGGTCCAGCTGGCGAAGAACGCCGGCGCCGAGGTGATCGCGCTGGCCCGCGGCGAGAAGAAGCTCACCCTGGCCCGGGAGCTCGGGGCGGACCACGTCCTCGACTACACCGAGGAGGGCTGGGAGCAGCGCGTCCGCGACCTCGCCCCCGGCGGCGTCCAGGTCGCCTTCGACGGGGTCGGCGGCGAGATCTCCAAGGCCTCGTTCGACCTGCTGGCGATGGGCTTCGGCCGGCTGGTCGTCTACGGCACCGCCGGCGGCACCGCCCCGCAGTTCGACCCCGAGATGCTGTACGTCCGCGGCGTCTCGGTCTCCGGCTTCGGCCCGCGGGTCTTCCTGCAGCCCGAGTACGGGGCCCGGCTGCGCCAGACGGCCTTCGACCTCGCCGCGGCCGGCTCGCTGAAGCCGGTCGTCGGCCAGGTGTTCCCGCTGGCCGAGGCCGCCGCCGCGCACCGCGCGTTCGAGGAGCGCACCACCCTCGGCAAGGCCGTCCTGGTCCCGTAGTCCCCCCGGTGCGGTAGTCACGGCGGCGGCCGTGACCACCGACGCCGGTCACCCCTACGACGCATGCGCCCGGTCCGTTCCACGGACCGGGCGCATTCGTCGTTCTCGGCCCTTCGCCGGCGTCCTTTCCGCAGGTCGGAGCGGAACTCCCGGCGCACCCCGGAGATATGCGAAAAGGGGTAAGGGGGACCCCTCCGGTAGGGGTTTGACAGGGGAGTGCCCGAACGGTTCTCACGCCTAGCATCGGTATCTGATCGTCTGTGCGGCCATTGTCCCGAACATATCGACGGTGGGAGAACCGGAAGCATGAGTGGCTCCGTGGGTGAGATCGAAGCGACGGACGGCGCGATAGCCGTCATCGGCATGTCCTGCCGCTTCGGCGGTGCGCAGGGCGGCGAGGAGTTCTGGCAGCTGCTGAGCACCGGCACCGACGCGGTCGCCGCCGCCCCCGCCGGGCGCCCCGGCCGGGCCCGGGGCAGCTACCTCGACGGCGTCGACCGCTTCGACGCCGCGTTCTTCGGCATGACCCCGTCGGAGGCCGACGCCACCGACCCGCAGCAGCGGCTGGTGCTCGAAGTCGGCTGGGAGGCCCTGGAGAACGCCGGGATCCGCCCCGCGGACACCGGCCGCCTCGGCGTCTTCGTCGGTGCGATCTGGGACGAGTACGGCGAGTTGAGCCGCCGGGCCGGCCCCGACACCTTCGGCCGGCACACCGCCACCGGGGTGCACCGCAGCGTCATCGCCAACCGGCTCTCCCACGTCCTCGGCGCGGGCGGCCCCAGCCTGGTCGTCGACACCGGACAGTCCTCCTCCCTGGTCGCCGTGCACCTGGCCTGCGAGAGCCTGCGCCGCGGCGAGTCCGAACTGGCCGTCGCCGCCGGCGTCAACCTGCTGCTCGGTCCCGACAACGAGGCGCTGCTCGCCGCCTGGGGCGGTCTGTCGCCCGACGGCGTCTGCCGCACCTTCGACGCCCGCGCCAACGGGTTCGTGCGCGGCGAGGGCGCCGCCGCCGTCCTGCTCAAGCCGCTGGCCGCGGCGATCGCCGCCGGCGACACCGTGCTGGCCACCATCCTCGGCAGCGCCGTCAACCACGGCGGCGAGGAGAGCCTCGCCACCCCGAGCGTCGACGCCCAGCGCGCCGTCCTCGCCGCGGCGCACCGGGCCGCCGGGGTCACCCCCGCCGACCTCCAATACGTCGAACTGCACGGCACCGGGACCCCGGTGGGCGACCCGGTCGAGGCGGCCGCGCTCGGCGCCGAACTCGCCGCCCCGCGCGCCGCCGAGGCTCCGCTGCTGGTCGGCTCCGTCAAGACCAACATCGGGCACCTCGAAGGCGCCGCCGGGATCGCCGGCCTGGTCAAGGCGGTGCTCGCGGTCCACCACCGCGCCATCCCGGCCACCCTGCACCACGAGACCCCGCACCCCGGCATCCCGCTCGCCGAACTCCACCTGGAGGTCGCGCGCGAGCTGCGTCCGTGGCCCCGCCCCGACCGGCCGCTGGTGGCCGGGGTCAGCTCGTTCGGGATGGGCGGCACCAACTGCCACCTGGTCCTGACCGAGGCCCCGGCCCGGCCCGAGCGCCCCGCCGCCACCCCGATGCCGGCCGTGCCGTGGGTGGTGAGCGGCCACACCCCGGCGGCGCTGCGCGCCCAGGCGGGGAAGCTCACCGCACTGGCCGCCGCGGACCCGGTGGACGTCGGCCACTCGCTGGCCACCACCCGGTCGGTGTTCGCCCACCGCGCCGTGGTGGTCGGCGCCGGCCCGGCCGACCTGCTCGCCGGTCTGGACGGCCTCGCCGGGACCGGCGCGGTGGCGGACGAGCCGAGGCTCGCCCTGGTCTTCACCGGCCAGGGCGCCCAGCGCATCGGCATGGGGCGCGAACTCCGCGCCGCCTACCCGGAGTTCGCCCGGGCCTTCGACGAGGTATGCGCCCGGCTGGACGCCCTGCTCGGCGGCTCGCTCGCGGAGACGATCGACACCGGCGAGGGCCTCGACCGCACCGGCCGGACCCAGCCCGCGCTGTTCGCCGTCGAGGTCGCGCTGGCCGCACTGCTGGCCTCCTGGGGCGTCCGGCCGGACGTCGTCGTCGGCCACTCCGTCGGTGAGATCGCGGCCGCCCACGTGGCCGGGGTGCTCGACCTGCCCGACGCCTGCGCCCTGGTGGCGGCCCGCGCCACGCTGATGCAGGCGCTGCCCGCCGAGGGCGCGGCCATGGTCGCCGTCGAGGCCGCCGAGGACGAGGTCCGTGCCCTGCTCGGCGACCGGACCGGCGCCGCCGACATCGCCGCCGTCAACGGCCCGGAATCGGTCGTGCTGTCCGGCGTCGACACCGTGGTGGCCGAGGTGGCCGAGCAACTGCGCGCCCGGGGGCGGCGGGTCAAGCGGCTCGCCGTCAGCCACGCCTTCCACTCGCCCCTGATGGACCCGATGCTCCCGGACTTCCGCCAGGTGGTGGCCGGGCTCACCTTCCGCCCGCCGCGCGTGCCGATGGTCTCCACCGTCACCGGCGCCCCGCTCACGGCGGCCGAGGCGGCCTCGCCGGACCACTGGGTCCGCAACGTGCGGCAGCCGGTGCGGTTCGCGGACGCGGTCCGCGCCTGCGCCGCCACCGCCTTCCTGGAGATCGGCCCCGACGCCGCGCTCACCGGCGCGATCGGCGACACCCGGCCCGAGGCCCTCGCCCTGCCCGCGCTCCGGAGCGGCCAGGCCGAACCGCCGCGGCTGCTGAACTCCCTCGGCCGGCTCTTCGAGCACGGCGTCGGCGTCGACTGGCCGCGCCTGTTCGAGGGCACCGGCGCCCGCCGGATCACCCTGCCCGGCTACGCCTTCCAGCGGGACCGGCACTGGCTCGGCATCCCGCGCGGCGACGACCCGGTGCACGAGCCCTCCCGCGCCGAAGCGCTGCGGCAGCGGCTGGCCGACGCGCCCGACCCCGACGCCGCCGCCACCGACCTGGTCACCCGTGCCCTCGCCCGGGTCCTCGGCACCGACGCGGCCGGTGTCGACGTCGACAGCGCCTTCCGCGACCTCGGCCTCACCTCGGTGACCTCGGTCGAACTGCGCGACGCCCTGGTCGCCGAGACCGGACTCCCGCTGCGCACGGGCCTGGTGTTCGACCACCCCACCCCGCGCCGGCTGGCCGCGCACGTGCACCGCTCGCTGTTCGACGCCGCCCCCGACCCGGTGGCCCCGGTCACCGTCCGACCGGTGGCGGAGGACGACCCGGTGGTGATCGTCGGCATCGGCTGCCGCTTCCCCGGCGGAGTCTCCTCCCCGGCCGACCTGTGGGACGTGGTCGCCGGCGAGCGCGACGTCATCAGCGGCTTCCCGGCCGACCGGGGCTGGGCGCCCGGACCGGCCCGGCACGGCGGATTCCTGGACGGCGCCGCCGACTTCGACGCGGACTTCTTCGGCATCTCGCCGCGGGAGGCGCTGGCCATGGACCCGCAGCAGCGGCTGCTGCTGGAGACGGCGTGGGAGGCCTTCGAGCACGCCGGCATCGACCCGCACACCCTGCGCGGCAGCGCGACCGCCGTCTACGTCGGCGCCAGTGCCGAGGAGTACGGACCCCGGCGGCACGCGGCCCCCGAGCACCTGAACGGCTTCCTGCTGACCGGTGGTTCGCCGAGCGTCATGTCCGGCCGGATCGCGTACGCCTTCGGTTTCACCGGTCCGGCGCTGACCGTGGACACCGCCTGCTCCTCGTCGCTGGTGGCGTTGCACCTGGCGGCGCAGGCGTTGCGCGGTGGTGAGTGTGCGTTGGGTGTGGTGGGCGGGGTGACGGTGATGTCGTCGCCGGGGACGTTCGTGGAGTTCTCGCGGCAGCGGGGGTTGGCGGCGGACGGTCGGTGCAAGTCGTTCTCGGCGGACGCGGACGGGACGGGTTGGTCGGAGGGTGTGGGGGTGCTGCTCGTGGAGCGGCTCTCGGATGCCCGTCGGTTGGGTCACCGGGTGTTGGCGGTGGTGCGGGGCAGTGCGGTGAACCAGGACGGTGCGTCGAACGGGCTGACGGCGCCGAACGGTCCGTCGCAGGAGCGGGTGATCCGGCAGGCTCTGGCGAGCGCCGGGCTGTCGGCGGCGGACGTGGACGCGGTGGAGGCGCACGGGACGGGCACCCGGTTGGGTGACCCGATCGAGGCGGAGGCGCTGCTGGCGACGTACGGGCGCGGGCGGGACGCGGACCGGCCGCTGTATCTGGGGTCGGTGAAGTCGAACATCGGGCATACGCAGGCGGCCGCGGGTGTGGCCGGCGTGATCAAGATGGTGATGGCGCTGCGCAGCGGTCTGCTGCCGCGGTCCCTGCACCTCGACACCCCGACACCCCACGTCGACTGGTCGGCCGGGGCGGTGGAGTTGCTGGATGAGGCCCGGGAGTGGTTCCCGGGTGACCGTCCGCGTCGCGCCGGGGTCTCCTCGTTCGGGATCAGTGGCACCAACGCGCATGTGATCCTCGAAGAGGGGGATCCGGCGGCGGTCGCGGTGGGCGGTGACCGGGCGGCGATGCCGGCGATGCCGGTGGTGCCGTGGGTCGTGTCGGCGCGCTCGCCGGAGGCGCTGGGCGGGCAGCTGGACCGGGTGGCGGAGCTGGCGTCCTCGGGTGACGTCGATCCGGTGGATGTCGGGTGGTCGTTGGCGACGTCGCGGGCGGTGCTGGAGCACCGGGCGGTGCTGCTAGGCGCCGATGTCGTAAGCGCCGGAGCGGGTGCGGTTCGGGCGGGTGTGGGGTTCCTGTTCGCGGGCCAGGGTGGTCAGCGGGTGGGGATGGGGCGGGAGTTGTACGAGGCGTTCCCGGTGTTCCGGGAGGCGTTCGACGAGGTGTGTGCGGTGCTCGACACGCCGGTGGCCGAGGTCGTCGCCTCGGGTGAGGGCCTGGGCGGCACGGGGTTGGCGCAGCCGGCGTTGTTCGCGCTGGAGGTGGCGCTGTTCCGGTTGCTCGCCTCCTGGGGTGTCACTCCGCGGGTGCTGGTGGGGCATTCGGTGGGTGAGATCGCGGCGGCGCATGTGGCCGGGGTCCTGGATCTGGTGGACGCGGGTGCGCTGGTGTCGGCGCGGGCCCGGTTGATGGACGCGCTGCCCGCCGGTGGGGCGATGGTCGCGATGGAGGCGGCCGAGGAGGAGGTCCTCCCGCTGCTCGCCGGGCTCGCGGAGGTGGGTGTCGCGGCGGTCAACTCGGCTACTTCGGTGGTGGTTTCGGGTGCGGAGGGCGCGGTTCGTGCGGTCGTCGAGGCGCTGCCGGGCCGCCGCACGAAGCGGCTCGATGTCAGCCACGCGTTCCACTCCCCGCTGATGGCCCCGATGCTGGAGGACTTCCGTGCGGTGGTGTCGGGTCTGACCTTCCACCCGCCGCGCCTTGCGGCGGTCTCGACCGTCACCGGCCTCCCGGTCGAGAACGAGTGGTGCGACCCGGCCTACTGGGTGGACCATGTGTCCCGCACGGTCCGCTTCGCGGACGCCGTCGAGGCGGCGGGGGTGGGCGCCTGGGTCGAACTCGGCCCGGACGGTGTGCTCTCCGCCCTCGTCGAGGCTGCCGCGCCCGCGCTGCGCGGGGACCGGCCGGAGGCCCGCCAGACGGTGACGGCGCTCGCGCACGCCTTCGTCCACGGTACGGACGTCGACTGGCCCACCCTGTTCGCGGGGCATGACCCGCGTCTGGTCGAGCTGCCGACGTACGCCTTCCAGCGCGAGCGCTACTGGCTGGAGCCCGTCGCGGGTGACGTCGCCTCCGCCGGACTCACCGACGCCGCCCACCCGCTGCTCGCCGCCGTGGTCGAACTCCCGGACGGCGGAGCGGTGCTGACCGGGCGGATCTCCCTCGCCACCCACCCCTGGCTGGCCGACCACGTGGTGCCCGGAGGACTGCTGCTCCCCGGCGCGGCCTTCGTCGAGCTGGCCGTCGCGGCCGGTGACCGCGTCGGCGCGCCCCGGATCGAGGACCTGACGGTGACCGCGCCGCTGCCCCTCGCCGAGCACGGCGTCGCCCTGATCCGGGTGACCGTGTCGGCCGAGGACGCCGCCGGGCGCCGGGACCTCGCCGTCGACTCGCGGGCCGACGCCGAGGACGAGTGGACGCGCAACGCGAGCGGTCTGCTCGGCCGGGCCGCCGCCGAGCCGTCGGCCGCCGGGGCGTGGCCGCCGCCGGAGGCGGTCGAGGTCGACACGACGGACGTCTACCGGCGGCTGGCCGAGCACGGCTACGCCTACGGACCGGCCTTCCGAGGGCTGCGGCGGCTCTGGCGGGCCGGTGCGGACCTCTGCGCCGAGGTCGAGCGGGCCGCGCCCGCCGAGGACGCCTTCGTCGTCCACCCCGCGCTGCTCGACGCCGCCCTGCACCCGTGGCTGCCGGGCGCCACCACCGGGGACGGCCCGCGCCTGCTGCCGTTCGCCTGGCAGGGCGTGGAGGTCCACGCGACCGGGACCGGCCGGCTGCGGGTCCGGATCACCCCGGTGGGGCCCGACGCGGTGGCCCTGCACCTCGCCGACGCGGCCGGCCGGCCGGTGCTGACCGTCGACTCGCTCACCTGGCGCGAGGCACGCGGCCCCGCCGACGCCGCCGCCAGGCACCTCTTCCAGGTGGACTGGACCCCGGTCGGGACGGCCGGGGCCGAGGCCGCGGACCAGGTCGAGCTGGCTTGGGACGCCGATCCGGCCGCGCTGTCCGGTCCGGTGCCGGCGCTCGTCACGGTCTCGGTGCCCGCCGGTGGCGCGGACGTCGTCGCCTCGGCCCACGAGCTGACCCGGGGGGCGCTCCGACTGGTCCAGGGCTGGCTGGCGCAGGAGCGGTTCGCCGACGCCTGCCTGGCCTTCGTGCTCGACGAGACCGATGTGGCCGCGGCGGGCGTGCGCGGGCTGCTCCGGTCGGCGAGCACCGAGCACCCTGGCCGGTTCAGGATCGTCGCCGTGACCGGCCGGCCCGGCCCGGCCGCGCTGCCGCTGCCCGACGCGGCCGAGCCGGAACTGGCGCTGCGCGACGGCGTCGTCCTGGCGCCGCGGCTGGCCCGGCTGGCGCCCGCGGCGGACGCGCCGGAGCTCCGGTTCGACCCGGAGGGGACGCTGCTGCTCACCGGCGGCACCGGTGAGCTGGGCGCTTCGCTGGCCCGGCACCTGGTCCGCGTCCACGACGTCCGGCGGCTGCTGGTCCTGAGCCGCAGCGGCCCGGCGGCCCCGTCGGCGGCCCTGCTGCGGGACGAACTCGCCGAGCTGGGGGCCGAGGTGACCGTCGCCGCCTGCGACGCCGCCGACCGGGCGGCCCTGGACGCCGTGCTGCGCGACGTCCCGGCCGCGCATCCGGTGCGGGCGGTGGTGCACGCCGCCGGTGTGCTGGACGACGGCATCGTCACCGCCCTGACCGGGGAGCGGGTGGACGCCGTCCTCCGGCCCAAGGTCGACGCCGCGTGGGCGCTGCACGAGGCGACCCGGGAGCTGGACCTCACCGCCTTCGTGCTCTACTCCTCGGTCTCGGCCCAGATCGGCGCGGCCGGCCAGGCCAACTACTCGGCCGCCAACGCCTTCCTCGACGCGCTGGCCGAGCACCGCGTCCGGCACGGCCTGCCGGCCACCTCCCTGGCCTGGGGCCTGTGGGCCCAGGCAGGCGGCATGGCCGAGAGCCTGACGGACACCGACATGGCGCGGATGGCCCGGACGGGCGTGCTCCCGCTGCCGCACGACACGGGGGTGCGGCTGTTCGACCTGGCGGTGCGGCAGAACCGCGCGCTGGTCGTGCCGATGCGCTTCGACACCGCCGCAGTCCCGGGCGGCCCGGTGCCGCCGCTGCTGCGCGGCCTGCTCCGCGCCGGGACCCCCGCGC
>NZ_JBHWUI010000154.1:0-19478 GCF_042737525.1 Kitasatospora sp. NPDC059973
GCGGCAGGCCATCGGCCTGCCGCCCCGGGCCAGCGGTGTCTCGCACCCGCCTGCCCTTGGGCCGGCGGTCAGCGACTACTGCTCGCTGCCGGGTGGTTAGAAGGGGCCGTGCCAGGTGCCGTCGGGGGTGTTCATCGGGTGGACGTAGATCCTGCCGTTGGTGCCGATGACGAACACGTGGGCTACTCCGGCGAAGTCGGTCACGGCCGCCGGGTAGTCCAGTGCGGTCTGGCCGAGGTCTTTCCAGGCCGCGTAGACGGTTTCCGTGGCCTGGACGGTGGAGCTCACGCCGGTGCCGCGGTTGCGTTCGAACAGGGTGACCTTCCCCCCTGCCACGGTCGCGGCGGGTTCGCCGACGCCCCCGTGGCCTTGGTAGAAGGACGGTGTGGTCCAGCTCCCACCGGGCGCCACCTGCCGGCTGATGCCCATGGCTCCGGTGCCGCTCTCGCGGTAGGCGAGGTGGATCCGGCCGGCGCCGTTCAGGACTGCCTTGGGCGGGCTGGCGGGCCGGGCGCCCGGTATCTCGCCGGGCCCGGCGAAGGCGCCGTTGCGGGAGGTCTGCCACCAGGACAGCATCTTGGTCGAGGTGCTGGCGAAGACCTCGATACGGCGGTCGCCGTTGCGCACCGCGGACACCGGGTCCTGGATGTCGCTGCCGCCCATGTCGGCCCACCCGCTGGACCAGTCGCCGCTCGGGGTGGTCTGCCACTTGCTGCTCAGACCGCCGCCGGCGTTCCTGACGAAGAGCTCGAGCCGGTCGTCGTCGTCGTTGGCCACCACGGGCGATCCCACCTGCGAGGCGAGGTTGCCGGGGTTCGGTGTGCCGTGGTCGGTCCAGCGCTGGCGCCACTCCTGGCTCGGGGTGTTCTGGGCCAGCGAGACGATGTGGTGGTCGCTGAGCCGGTGGGCGAAGACTTCCAGGCGGCCGTCGGAGTTCGTCCCCACGGCGATCCCCGGCGCCAGCCGCCCTCCCGGATCGGCCAGCTGCAGGGAGTCGGACCAACCGCCGGACGTCGTGCGCCAGCAGGTGTAGAGCATCCCGTTGCGGACCACGAACGCCTGGGGCCGGCCGTCCGCGTTGACCCCGGCCCACGAGGTGCCGCGCGACCAGCGGTAGTACATGCGGGAGAACCAGTCCGGGCTGTAGTTGCCGGTGGAGTGGTCGTGGCTCTGGTACTCCGCGAAGATCCCGGCCTTCGCCGTCACCGCCGAGGCCTCGAGGTTCACCGGGGAGGTCTCGATGTTGTAGTCCCGGTAGTTCACCTGGACCAGGTTCATCGCGGTGCCGGGCTGCGCGGCGCGGTACAGCAGTGCCGCTTCCGCCGCGAACCTGGCCGCCGCCAGGTGGTCCGGGTGCCACCTCTTGGCCGGGTCGGGGTACTCGTCCTGTGCCCGCAGGACGGAGGGCTGATAGGCGACCATCAGGTCTTTGAGCAGCCCGGCGACCTGGTTGCCGTTGTACGTCGTCGGCTGCACCGGAGGGTGGTTGTCGACGGGCGGAGGGGTCACGGTGAAGTCCGTGGCCGTCCGGTCCTGCTCCAGCGAGATGAGGTTCCCGTCGTGCAGGTTGACGAAGATCAGATGGACATTGGGACGCTCTCGCAGGACGTACCGCTCGACCGAACGGTCTCCGACCCGCAGCATGTCGCGCGCCCAGCGGCCCTCCTCGTCGGTGCCCGGAACCGTGTCGCTGACTCCGGCCATCCGGGAGTAGGCGTTGATCGCTCCCAGCTGGCGGTTCTGGGTTCGCTCCCAGTCGGTGTCGGGTTGGCCCCCGCAGTTCGTCTGGCAGGGGTCGCCGGTCTGGTTGCCGGCGGTGAGGAAGACCGTGACCGTCGGTACCTGGGTGGCGAGCGAGGCCGCCAGGTCCGGGTTCATGAACAGGATGTCGTCGTCCTCGTGAGCCACCACCTGCATGACCAGAGGAGCGAGTTCGCCGGTCGTCGCAGCCGTCGCGGTTGTCAGGCGAGTGGCCAGGAGCGGCTCGGCGAACGCCGCTGCGGCCAGCAGCGCGAGCATCCGTCGGCGTCCGAAACTGGACATCAGGTCCCCCTCGTTGCGATCTTCCATCGAAGACGGTCGTTTGCGACCCAAAGGAGGGTGATGCTACGTGAATCCTGGAGGGACCTCGGAGCACCTGCTGTTGTTGACGTGAGGCAGCGGGCGAGCCGGCCATCGCCACCGTCCACCCAGCCGCGCTGGAGCAGGGCGGACAACCCGCACCGGAGCTGACCGCGTGGCAGGCCAGGCTCGTACTCCCGCCCTCCGCCTCCCACGGGCGGGGCCCAGACTTGGGGCGTCAGCAGTGTGCGTCCGGATCGGCAGGTGGCTGGCGGATGGCGCGCGTGCGGGCGCGGCCCCTTGTCCGGGGCGCTGCGCGGCCCCGGCTCGTGTTTGTGGCCCAGATCGCACTGGCCGTGGCCAGCATGACCGAAACTGGAGGGTCTGCGGATACACCGCAGGGTAGATGGCTGTGCGAGCACTGAAGTGCTCGCGCCAATGGAAGCTGACGGTGCATCAGTTGGCCGTCGCTACGGCGGCTGAGCACCGCATGCGGGGTGTGGGGCGAGGGCCGAGCCGACTGGAGCGAGGGCGAAGTGCTGGCCGCACTCGGAGGGGAGCCTCGTCGCCCTCGAAGCCGCGTGGACCGGCGACGACCAGGCACTGGAGACCCTGGCCGTCACCGGCCCCGGGGAGAAGCCGCTGCACGCCGCCATCGCCGACTACGCCGACCTCGCCCTCCAAGGTCTCACCGCCGCAGACCACGGCATCTACGACGGCCTGCCACTCGACCAGGCTTCAGGCCGCGGTGCTGCGCGAGCTCGCCGGTGTGCTGGGCCGCCCGGCCGAGGCGCTGGCGCTGGAGTACGCGGCCGGCACCCTGAAGTTGCCGACCACCACGATCGGCGAGTCCGCCTTCGCGGACTGGGCATTGTTCGACGGCCCGCCCGACCTCGCCGCCCACGCGGACGACTACCTGGCCAAAGGCTTCGGCCGGTGACCCCCACCGTCCCTGGGCCGGCCGCCCCGGTGCTCGCGGTGGCCGACACCGGAGTGCTGCTGGCCGCGTTCAACGGCCGCGACGTGCTCCACAAGGTCGGGGTCCAGGCGCTGAACGTACCCAAGATCCTGCTGATCTCCCCGCTGGTGCTGGCGGAGCTGGACCACCTGCTGCACACCCGGGCCGGGGAACGGGCGGCGGTCGACGCGGTCACCCGCCTCGGCGCCCTCGCCGGGCAGGGCCGCGTCCAGATCGCCACCATCGACCGCCCGCTGCTCCTCGAGGCGGAGGAGCTGATGCGCCGCCACCTCGGCATGCGGCTCGGCCTGGCCGACTGCGTCAACGCCGTCCTCGCCTGGCGCCTCACCCGCCCGGCGCTGCTCGCCTTCGACAAGCACTACAGCGCGGTGCTCGCCCCGCGCCGCCCCGGTGAGAAGCGCCTGGAGGTCCACCCCGGCCCGTGAGCCGCCACGCCGCCGCTGTCGCGTGACCTGTCGCGTCGCCTGTCGCGTTGAGGGCTGTCGCGCCCTGTGACCTGGGGAGATACTCGCGAACCCCTGTGTGTGGTCTGGGCGCGACAGTCCGGCGCGACAGTGCTCGGTGGCCTGGGCCTGCGACCGCCGGCGCTGGTGACTTTCACCCCGGGACCTGGTGAGTTCCGCCCCGACGACCGGAACTGACCGCACCCGCCGCCCGCCCGGAGCCTCGGCCGACCGGGCCGGCACTGCAACGCGAGGTGCAACACAGGTGCAACACCGGGTGCAACACAACGACAGCGTTGCACCCCTGACCTGCGGCGATGCCCGTCAATAGGGCCTGGGGTCCCGTGTTGCACCCCTGCGTTGCACCCCGTGGGCGCCAGGTACCGATCGCCGCACGCCTGTCATCGGCGCTGGTGAGTTTCACCCCGGGGCCTGGTGAGTTCCGCCCCAATGCCGTTGCTTTAGCCCACCCAGCCGCTGAAGGGGGAACCGAACGGGTTCAGGCCCGCCGACTATTGGCCGGCGGGCCTGAAAGGAGCTGTAAGCGGTCCCGGGCGGGACCGTGTAACACCTGCTACTCGACGACGATCTCCTCGAACGTGATCGTGACCGACTCGGTGTCCCCTGACGATTGGCCTGCACCGAGCGAAGGCCCCTCCCACCGGGAGACCCATCCCTGCATGAGCTTAATCCTTCGGACGTGGCCCGTAGCGTCGGAGATTCGGAGGACAGCCAGCTCCGGCGTGCTGTCTTCCGCCGCGCTGGCCAGGGCCTGGGCCTGTTCTGTCGGGAGCGCGAGCGTGATTGTTCCGGGCTGGACGACCTTCGGCTTCACCTCGCCGACCAGGTCCTGAACCGTGGTGGAGTCGTTGACCTCGATGACGTCCTGCCCAATGGTCAGGCCGTCGATCGACTGGACGGTCTCAACCTGGAACTGGCCCAGGCTGAGCTCGAACGTGTGGGCGGTCAGGGCATCTCCGATAGCCATCCTGCGTCACCGATCTTCCGTCTCATGGCCCGGCGGGTCAGCCCCGGACAGGCGCATTCCGTTTCGGCGGTGCGTCCGACCTTGCATCACAGCACCGACTGCTGACAGTAGTGGCGTCAATCCGCTCTGTCTCGAATCCGCGCCAAAGCCGCCCCGCGCGCCTTCTTGCTGCTCCCCACCCACCCGGTTCCGCCTCGCTGAACCTCCCCGTCGCAGGTCATAGGCGTGCGACCGCGACCCGCGTCGCAGACGCAATCGCACCCCGGCCCCGTGCCGACCGCGCACTGCGACCGGCACCCCCAGCCGCTGGTGAGTTTCACCCCGGACCCCGGTGAGTTCCGCCCCGCCGAACTTTCCACCGCAGCTCAGAGCCGGTGCGACTCCAGTCGCACCCGCGTCCTCCCGGTCTGGGTAGCAGCAGCGTGCAGCAGGAAGCAGCCGCTACCCGTGCGGCGCTGCACGCTGCTGCTACCCCCTTGTCCTCGGCCGCCGAACCGCTGAGTAACGCCTCGCTGCCGGGTCGAGGCGTAACCCGGCCCGGTGGCTGACCTGGGCGGCTACGATCCGGGCTATGGACAGCGCCCCGCCGGTCACGGCCACCGATTCGCCGGCCGACAGCGAGGCCCCGGCCCGGGTGTGCGAGCGCCCGGAGTGCGACAACCCGGCGCCGAAGGGGCGCACCGGACGTCCGAAGCAGTACTGCTCCCGCTCGTGCCGCAGCAAGGCTGACCGCGCCAAGCTCAAGGCCCGCGAAGCAGCAGCAGCAGTCGAGGCTGCTGCACCCGCTGCTGCACCGGATCCTGCTGCTGCTACTCCGGCCCCCGCTGCTGCACCGGTTGCTGCTACACCCGCTCCCGCTGCTGCGCCGGACCTTGCTGCACCCGCTGCCACCCCCGTTGCTGCTACACCAACTGCGGCAGTCCGGGCCGACGACGACCGCTGGGGCGAGGACGGCCGCTACCTCCTCGGCATCGCCGACGCGCTGCACCGCAAGCTCGCCGCCTTCCTGGAGGAGACCGCCACCGGCGACCCGGTCGCAGCCTTCGAGGAACTGAGACTGCGGCTGCCCGGCTACAGCCAGCGCGCCTTCTCGACCGGCCAGAAGATCCGCGACAAGGCCCGCTGGCCCGACCTCACCGACGACGAGCGCCACCACCGCAGGATGCTGGAGCGGATCGACCTGTCGAAGATCCCCGATTTCGACCCGAACGCCCCCATCCCCGGTCTCGATGATGACCAGGAGCCGGCCTCATTCGCCTCGCGAGGCGAAACCGAAGCCGCCGGTCAGCACCAGGACCAGGGGCAGCCCGCCGGTGAGTCGGTCGGGACCGCCTCACCGGCCGCACTGCCGCGCCAGCACAACGGCGATCTGCTGCGCCCGCCACCGGAGCCGTACTTGCGCGGCCTGGGCCGCTACGACGTGATCCGCAACGCCACCGCGCTGCTCGGCCCCGGCTGGGACCTGGTCGGCTGGAGCCGGGCCCCCGGCCTCTTCTACGTCCGCAAGGACGGCCGGGCGCTCGGCTGGATCGAGCACGGCGCCGGCCGCGTGGACGGCTGGGCCGTCCTGGTCGACGGCCAGTTCCTCGTGGACGGCGACCGGCCCGAGCGGCCGCTCGCGTGCGCCTCGGCCGACGATGCGGCCCTGCTGGTGCGCCAGGCCCTGGACCAAGGTCTGCTCGACACCGCCGACCCGGCCGCCGACCGAGCTGACCCCGGCCCGGCCCCGGGGCCCGAGGTCGGCGCGCCGACCGAGCTGACCCCGGCCCAGGCCGCCGAGCAGGTCCGGCGCGAGGCATGCACCGACCCCGAGACCCGCTTCGACTTCCCGGACTACCTCGACGACCTCAGCTTCACCTTCGGCCCCGGTTGGGAGCAGGGCCGCTGGATCGCGCCCGAAGCCGAAGGCGTCCTCCAGCTCCGCCTGGACGGCGAGCCGGTCGGCTGGACCGCGCCCCTGCCCGATGGGCCGTGGGGCCTCGGCGGCCCGATCGCGCTGCTCTACCAGCGCGGCGCCGCCGACCGGCTCCTCACCGACAACCACTCCCGGCCGAAGCGCTTCCCCGACACCGACCTGGCCCTGGACGCGGTCCTGCGCCAGCACCAGGGCGCCAACGCCCTCAGCTGGCCCGTCGACCGCTGACCCACCGGCCCTCCGGGCGCCGCCGCCCGCGGCCTGGCGCGCCTCCGGGGTGCGGGCCAGGCCGGCCGGGTCCACGGTGGTGACCATGCCGATGGTGATCCTGCTGGAGCTCAGCGAGCCCGCCGACGCCCACCTCTACCAGGTGTCCGGCGAGGACCCCGAGCCCGCCGCGGTGCACCTGGTCCACGCCGCCGCTTCCGGCCCGGACGCGCCCGGCGACCCGGCCGACACCACCCTCTGCGGTACCTCCACCGCCCGGATGCTCCCCACCCGCTGGCAGCCCACCGCCCCCGGCGAGCGCTGGCCGCAGCGATGGCGCCCCTGGGCCTGCCGCATCTGCGACACCGCGCTGCGCAGCGCCCGCTGAGCGGCGCCGCCGCCCTCGCCGACCCGACCCTGCCGACCAGGCGAGCTGCACGTAGGTACCACCGCAGGTACCACCGAGGGCACCACCGCAGGTACGCCCGCAGATACCACCGTAGGTACCCCCTCGCTCCTCGCCCGGCCCGAGCGTTCCCGCAGGTCAGAGCCGGTTTTCGGAGCGCCGGAAAATCCGACAACCCCCTTCTGTCTGTCCCTTTGCCCTGGTTGCTGGTGGTGGGTGGGTGCGGTTTGGGTGACGGTCCGGACAGCCGGGGGTCTCCACCCTGCGGGGCTGTTGGTTGTGGTGTGCGTCCGGCGAGTGCCGGCCGCGCGCCGCCCGGCGGGCGCCACCCGGCCCGTCCGCGCTCGTTGACCCGGGCGTGAGCAGCACTCCGGCCGCCCGGCGCGGCCTCGGCCCCGGCCCCGGCGTCAGCAACGCCCTCCAGCGCCCCGCCAGCCGCCCAGAACCGGCCTGGGCCCGGCCCACGCCCGTCCCGGACCCTCCGGCCAACCCGCAGCCGCCGCAGCCCGCCCAGCAGGCCGCCGTGGACGCCATCGCCGCGCTGCGCCTCGTGAAGGCGCCGGCCGCCGTCCTCGAGTCCGCGCTCCACCTCGCCCAGGCCCTCCTGGAGCGACCCGGCGAGGACCCGCTCCTCCTGGAGGCCGCCGCCGGCCTCGCCGCCGTCATCCCGCAGTTCCTCCCCGCCGCCCGGCCGCCAGCACCGACCACCACACCGCCCGCCCGGCTGCGCCCGGTACCTGAGCCGACGGTCTCCACGCTCGGCACCCTGCGGGCCTGACACGGCGCCCAGGCGGCCGTTGGCAGCCATGCGGCGGGCCCGCAGCGGGTAGCGTTCTGTGTGGCCGTTCAGGGCCGCTGTGAGCCGCCGTCAAGGCGTGCCAGGGGCCCAGCGAGGCGAAACAGCCCGCCCCAGCGCCCCGGGTGTCTCCCCGGGGCCGTCCCCGGGTGGTGCCCCGGGGGGATCTCCTCGCAGGCGTTTCGACATTTCCCCAGCTCACAGCCCCAATTTCGGGTCGCGCCGGTTGCCGACAACCCTCTTCTGTCGCCTGGCGCGGCTCCATCAGGGTCTCGCTCCGGGCCACTCGGGCCCTTCGCCCAACCCCCGGGCTGTCCCCCGGCCCCAGGGCGCAGCCCGGTGCTCGCGCCGCGGCCGGGCAGCTCGGGCGTTCCGGTGAGTGCGGGCGGCCGGGCCGGCGGGTCGGCGGTGGCCGGGTCGGCGGGCGGGCCCGGTCGGTGGCGGCCGCGGTGGGCGTGATCGACTTGTCGGCGGCGTGCGGTATGCAGAGCAGTCAGCCACCGCACCGCAGACCAGCGAGGGGGAGCGCCGTGAGCCCCCGTCAGCCCGCCCCGGGCACACCCGACCAACCCGACGGCCAGGCCGCCGCTGCCGTGCCGCGCAAGCGCACCCGCAAGGCGTCCAAGGCCAACCCGGGCGGCTCCTCCAACGACCTGCGTGCCGACGTCCTGCGCGCCATCGCCGTCCTGAAGATCGTCACTGGCCACCAGCTCTGGCGGCTGCCGCGCCCGGACGCCTTGGAGAACAAATTCGCCCGCGCCGCGCTGAACGATCTGGAGAAGAAGCGGATCACCGTCAAACACGGCACCGGTGAGGACGGGCGGGACATCTGGGGGATGACCACCGCCGGGCGCGACGCGGCCCGCGCGCTGTTCCCCGACGGCCGCAACATGGGCGGCATCGCCCGCAAGGCCGGCACCAGCTCGGCCGCCGGGCACGCCCTGGCCGTCACCGAGACCATCATCGCCTTCGTCGTCGGCGGCACCGGCCCCAACATCCCGGACAAGCAGGTCAACGGCGACCGCACCGCCCCCGGCGTCGGGCCCGGCGTCGGCCGGATCGAGCAGTGGGCCACCGAGATCGAACACCTCACCCCGCACAAGCCCACCGTCCGCGCCGACGCCGTCCTGCAAGCCCCCGACCACGGCCTGCCGGTGCTCCTGGTCGAGGTCGACCTCGACAACGAGTCCAACCCGATCGTGGCCAAGAAGCTCGACGACTACCGCGGCTTCTTCGACCACCGCCACCCGCTGCCCAACCCCCACTCCCGCGGCACCATCGGCTACCTGGAGTGGAAGAAGACCGAGCCGCACTGGCGCCGCACCTACCCCGGCACCGGCAGCCCCGGCCACCCGCCCGTCGCCGTCGTCCTCGGCCACCTCGGCGAGCGCGCCCTGCGCCAGCGCGTCACCAAACTCACCGAGATGACCCGCCGCCACTGGCAAGGCCGGCACCTCGGCGACGGCTACTACGACCGCAGCGAAGCGATCCCGATCCTGTTCACCAGCCTGGAGCTGCTGATCGAACGCGGCCCCCTCTCCCCGATCTGGCGCCGCGCCGGCCGCGACGGCCCCCTCCAGCCCCTCCACGCCGCCCTCGACGACCACGACGGACCCCAGGCGTACGCCAAGCACCGCGAAGCCCAGCGCGCCCAGCAGCAAGCCGACAACGACGCCGCCGAACACCGCCGCCAGCAACGCGAACTCCTCGCCACCGCCTGCCCCCACTGCCACCGCACCGCCGACAAATACAAGAACCCCCGCTACGCCTCCGACGGCACCAAGCTCTGCCACTTCTGCCAGCAGAAGGCCGACCAGGCCACGCAGACCGAAGCGGCCCAACAGATCACCGAGGCCGCCCAGGCCCATGCGGAGCGCGTCCGGATCGCCGAGAACGCCACGCTGCTCCGGACGGTTTTCGGTCCCCGGAAGCCAAAGAAAGAGATCTGAGACCGATCCTGGTCGAAAATGGGGCGGTGGTCCGCCTTCTTAGGTTGCCGTCCGGGATGGCAGATTACCTCCGGCCTCGCGCTTCTCCTTGATCTTCGCGGCCTTGCCGCGGAGTTCACGCAGGTAGTAGAGCTTGGCGCGGCGAACCGCACCGCGGGTCGTGACCTCGATCTTCTCGACGGCCGGGGTGTGCACCGGAAAGGTGCGTTCCACGCCAACGTTGAAGCTGACCTTGCGGACGGTGAAGGTCTCACGGACCCCTGCCCCGTGACGGCGGATGACGACACCCTGGAAGACCTGGACGCGGGAACGGCTGCCCTCGATGACACGGACGTGAACCTTGAGCGTGTCCCCCGGACGGAAGGCCGGGATGTCGGTGCGGAGGGAGGCCGCATCGACGGCGGCGATTCCGCTGTCCCGTGGGCAGCTAGGAGCATGGTCGGCCTTTCGCTCCGGGTCAGAGAGCGCCCGCAGGCAGTTGCCGCACTTGCGGCTGAATTTCCCGCCCGGCAGTGCACCGCCCTGGGGCGGAGGAACGATGGGCTCGGACGAAGCCATATGGACCTCTCAGTTCGCACTCATCAAGACTCCGTGCTCACACTACCTAGGTGAGGCGGTTGACACACTTGAAAGCCACAGACCGTCAGCCATCTGACGGAAAGGGAGGGCACTTCCCCTGGTGGGACCCCACTCCTGTCCGTTATGGTGCGACCGAGGCCCATGTGACGGTCGGGAGGAACACTGCGCCGTTCCTGGCCGGGTTCTCTCTGGCAGCCTCCATTCAAACACTCAACCTGTCAGCGGAAGTTATTTACTGGCGCAACCTTCCATTTCTCCTCTTTGTGATGGCTGCATTATTCTTAATTTTCACAGTTCAAGCCTTATTCTGGGCGCAAAGCTGGAAAGTAACTCCAGCCGAGCTCATGATGTGGTTCCCAGACTGGGAGCACCACTATCGTCGCAAGGCGATGACTGGGATCCTAGATGAGCATAGAGAGCGGTATGAAAAATGGGTGGCGGCTGCGTCGCTGACGTTTGCCCTGGGATTGTTCTGCCTTCTGGCTGGATTGACGCTCATCGCTGTCCCCCCAACCTGTGCGGATTCATCATTACGCTGGAGCGCCGTGGCGGTCGGATCGTTCGCTGTAACCGGTGAATTACTTTGGGTTCTCAAAAACTCATCTGAAGCCTTGAGAAGAATGATCAGTGCCTTCAAACGAAAGTTTGATGCCTGGCGGCGGCCGAAGCATGAAGCGGACGCCGAGTAGGCAATGAACCTCGATGGTTCGACTTGGTGCAGGGGCATGGACCCCGCGAACCTGCAACAGCTCATAACGGTTTAGCGCACCGCACCGGAGGTGCGACGAACGCGGCGGCAGCGCCCGGGTGCTCGGCCCAGTACTCGTAGGCGTCGGCGATCGCGCCCACGGACGTGTAGGTGGCGAACAGCGTGGTCGGCCGGCGGTGCTTTGCGGCATGGGCGAGCCACATGGCGATCATCAGAGGGCTGGTGCTCGCCCATGCCGTGGGGCAGCTCGGAGTCGACCAGGGAGCACACCGCGTGCATGTCCCCGGAGCGGCCCGCGGCCCGCCACGAGCCGATCATCTGCACCAGCAGGTCCAGGGTCGGCACCACGACCAGGACGGCGCTCCTCGGCGCGAGCTTCTGTCCGGCCGCGGCCCCGACGTACGACTTGCCGGACCCGGTGGCCATCTGCATGGTCACCCGCAGCCCGTCGGAGGGCACCGGGTGTCCAGGACGGGGCGTCAGACCCCGCACGATGGCCTCTAGGGCCTCCTCCTGGTGCCCGCACAGCGAGACGCCGGCGGCGGCGGACTGAGCGGCCATCAGGCCCGGCTTACGACGTTCACGAAGACGTGTGTGAGTTCCTGCCGCTGCGCCGGGGCTTGAATGGCCCCTGACCGGCGCATCTCATGAGTCCGGCGGGAATCGTCCGGGTCGTCCGCTGAGGCGCGTCGAGCCGGTGTTCCCGGTCGGGCCTCCACCTACGAGGGAGGCCCGACCGGCCCTGACCTGCCGACCTCGTCGGTGTACGGGAATCACGTGAGTGTCCCGGGAATCCCACCGCCGCCCGCTACGCCCATTCCACGCCATGTTCGGCGAGCTGGGCGAGCTGTCCCGGGCTGAGTTTCGCGCGGCGGGCTTTCTGGTTGTTGAGCCAGGTGCCCAGCGCGAAGTGCGACACCACCACCTGCTCCACCCCGCCCGGGGCCGGCCTCCACGGCCTCGACCGGCTCCTTGTGCGGGCGGGGCACCCGGGGATGCCGCTCCCCCCGCTCCACGAACGCCGCGAGCGCCGCCAGGCCCTGGGCGAACCGGTCCGTGCGCGACACCGTCGGCCTCGCCTCAGCCGCAGCCTTCGCGGCCGCCAGCTCGGGATCTTCCTCGATGCCGATCGCCGCGAGCAGGTCCCGCTGATCGGCCTCCAGATCGGGCGAGCCGGCCCGCTGGGCCTGGACCCAGCGGCCGAGCTGCTCGCCCTCGAACACCGTCTCCAGCGGCAGCCGCGCCCAGTCGACCCGCCCGTCGGAGTCGAGCCACCACGACCGGGCGACCGCGTAGGCGCGCTGCCTGGTGATCGGCCACACCGGGCACCACCACGGGTCGATCTCGGATTCACCGGTGCTGCAGCCACCACACGACCAGGGTGACGCCGCTGCTCCCGAGCGTGCCGGCCGCGCCCCGTACGACGCCCAGGATCCCGATACGGGCCAGACGCCGTCCGAGCCGACGTCCGCGGTCCGTGTTCCCCCGCTCGCGGTTGCCGTCGTCGGTGGGCTGGGCGAGACGGCGGGCCCGAGTGCGCGGGTTGTGCCTGGACATGGTGGTCCTCCTGACCGATGTGCGGTTGCTTCCGGCGATCCGCCGGTGCAACTACCGTGGCCTAAAACCGAATTGGCCCTCAAGCTGGAACAATCGGATCCAGGGGGGAAACAACCCCTTTGACCAGGGGGGAGACACGTTCAGTGTCTGGAACAAAGGACGGTCTACCCAAGCGCGGCGCGAAACCGGGCAGACGCACCAACGACGACCTGAACGCTCTCGCACCCGACGTCCACGCGTTCGTCAAGGCACTGCGTACACACGTGCTGGAACCGCTCAAAGACCAGGGAATCAACTACCGGAGACTGTCCGAGTACCTGACCGAGAGGTTCGGCAACGGCTACAGCCTCTCGACCGTGCAACGCATCGGATCCGGCGACAAGGTCCCCCCACGCGACGTCCTGGACCACTTACTGGACCTCGCCGACAACCACGCGGGCCCCCTTGGCGACGACGACCGGTCGACCGTCACCGGCACCTACCTCCCCGCTCTGCGGCACGACGACCCGATCCTGCACCAGTACTACGAGCTCCAGGACCAACTCGACCGCCACCATCACGACAACGAAGGCCTCAGGGCCGACAACGAGGCCCTCAGGGCGGAGAACGCCCGCCTCCGGGCAGCCCTGGAAACACTCCGTCACCCAGATCGTCAGAGGTACCTGCAGCAGTACTACGACCTTCCGACGAGGACCTGGAAACCCACCAGCACATGGCGACTGGCCCCCGAGCTCCTGGACCCGATGTCCGCGGCCCAGGCCGGGGTCGGATCCATCACCGCGCACCGAGCCGGGGCGCGCGATCAGGAGGCACCGAACCGAGCGCCGGCCGCTCCGCTCCATGACACCGCCGGCTCTTCCTCCCCGCCGCCGCCCACCCGTGCGTTGCACGATCAGCCGGTTGCGGGCACGGTCCTCGAACGCCCGGACGAGGCCGGCCCCGGGAACCTCCAGGACATCTACTGGAGCCCGCTTCCACCACCCGGGTCGCCCCTTCCCTCCCACCACGTGTCCTGGCCATACGACAACATCAACCACCCCACTCCCACCGACAACCCGAACGACCCAGCGCGGGCACCCGAGGAGCCCGCCGGCCAACCCCGCACGGCCGACGAGGCGACCCCGCCCCCAGCGGACGCCCCCGGCCCTCCCGGGACGCCGACCGGACTCGACCACTCCGACCCGGCCGACACGTTCGCGGAACCCGGGCAGGAACTCACACACCCCTCCGGCGAGCAGCCTGCCTGCGCTCCCGCCAAGCCGGCCACCCCGGAGCCGCACGACACCGCACCGCCGAACACCGCCCCGGAACCCGAACGGCAACCGCACCCGGAGCCTGGAGAACATCACGCAGCCTCGACGGATACCGGCCCCGCCGCCGAGGACAGCCAGGACACCACCACCGAGAAGAACCGACCGGCCGGAACACAAACACCGCCACGCCCCCCACACGAGCCGTTCACCCCCGGGGCCGACGACGCCGACACCCCCCGCTCGGCCGACCAGCTCGTCGCCCTCCTCGGCGACCTCACACGCCGAGGACAGCACGAGGACGCCCGACAGAGCGTCCTGCGCTACGCGGACATCTACACCCCCACCGACACCGGCCGCCTCGCCCTCCAACTCCACCGAGCCGGCTTCACCGACCTGGCCCAGCTCATGACCACCTCATACAGAACGAGAACACCCCAAGAAGTCGCCGATCTGGTCGCCACCCTGCGCAACAGCCAGATGGAACGCGTGGTCCCGCCGCTCATGGAGGCCTTCGCGAACATCCGCCCCGTCCCGGACATCGCCCAGCTCGCCCGCCGCCTGCACGGCCCGTCCAGCGACTGGTACGCCGACATCCTGCTCTCCGACCTCGGCCCCCGCACCCTCTCCGAGTACGCCGACCTGGTGGAAGCCCTGCCCCCCACACGCACACTGACACGGGACCGCCTCGGAGACCGGGCACCAGCCATCGCCGCCGAACTCCTCGGGCGCGGCAACACCCGCGCCGCCGACGCCCTCGCACCACCACCCGCTCACGAGACACAGCGCACGGGTATCCCCGCCGACTGACCGGCGCATCTCGTGAGCCCGGTGGGGAATCATCCGGTTCCTTCCATCGAGGCGTCGAGCCGGTGCTCCCGGTCGGGCCTCCACCTACGACGGAGACCCGACCGGCCCTAACCTGCCAACCTCGCCGGTGCACAGGATCCGCGAAGGTGCCCCGGGAATCCCATGCACCGCCCGCTACGCCTTCGAAGCAGCCCTCCGCAGCTTCGACGCACCCCGCTTCGACAACCAGCCAGGCTCCTACATCAACAAGAAGACGTACATGCCGGTCGTGGACGGCCGCCCCTTCGCTGACCTGCAATCGCAAGGCGTCGAGGTACTGGTCAACGTCGCCCACGTCCTTGCCCACCAACATGTGGCACTCAACGACCCCGACATCCCCCTGCCCAACCTCCTGATCATCGACGGCATCAGCAGCAACGTTGGCCACGAAGGCGTCGACCTCGAACGCCTGCGCAAGATGTACGCCAGCCTCCTGCGTACTGCCACCGAACACGTCGACCGCCTGCAGATCATCGTCACCGACAACGACTCCCCTCCGATCGAGGGCATTCACCGGCCGCTGGAACTGTCTGACACAGACCGACTCGTCCCCATGCCTGATGCCGAACCCGGTGACGAGCAGCCTGCAGACGCGCCGCCAGGAGAGGAAGCTGGCGCGTGACGACAGCAGCGGGGCCGGACAGGAACACCCTGTCCGGCCCCGCTGCGCGTTGTGCGGCTATGCCCAGCGCATTCCGACTTTGGACACGAGCGCCACCCTCTGGACGGGAAGCCCTGCGGTCTCAAGGGGGCGGGCGGCCGCGGGCCTGCCGCCCGCCGTACGGCAGGCCGGCCGTGCTGCGCCCGCTGGACGGCCAGCCACGTCGCACCCACCACCCAGTACCCGCCCGCCAGCCCCCCACGGACGTCCACGTTCGCCGGGGTGGTGTCCCGGTCTGTCGCCTGGCTGCTCCCCGGCCGGGCTCGCCCGTCGCGCCGCCCGCCGGGTGGATGCGGCCGCACCTGGCGCCCCGCGGTTCCGTCCCCGCGGTTCTGTCCCGGCCAGGTCCTGGCTTGTCCGGCCCCGGCCCCGCTCTGCCCGGCCTTGGTGTGGGGTTGTTCGGCTCGGGTGCCGGTGTGTGACCTCGCGGCACTTCTCGCGCTGGTTTCGGCTTCTGGTGGACCAATCTGGGCGGGTGGTCGGGTGTCGTTCGGCGGCCTGGCGGGGTTCCGGGGCGGTCCGGTTTGGGTGACGGTGTGTGGCTGCCTTCCCGGCTGGCGGGGGTTCGGCGGGCGGCTCCTGGGTTTGGGGCCGCTGCGGGGTGTTACGGTGAATTGACGGCCCGTCGGAATGTCGCTGGAATCGCCGCTGGTTTCTGTCCTGGTTTTCCTCGTCGATTCGACTGGTATTTTCGCCGTTCGGGGCTGTTTCGGTGGGTCGTGGATTTCGTGCGGGGGTTCGCCGGGGGACTGGGCGGGGGAGCGGCGGGTTTCGGGCGCTTGGGGGCCGTGCGGGAGGCCCGTCCCCGGTATCGGGCCGCCCTGGCCGCCGCTTCGGCTCCGGGCCGTGGGGGTGGCCGCCGTCCCGGCCCGGCGAGCCCCTGATCCTGTGTGCGTTCTGGGGCGGGGCAGTTCCCAAGACGGCGTTGATGGTGGGTCCGTAGGGTTGAGGCTGGTTCGGGGAGGGAGCGGTGGATGGACGTGTGGGGGATGGCGGAGTGGTCGGCCTGGGTGAGCCTTGAGAAGGCGCGGTTGGCGGTGCCGCGCCTGCCGGGGGTGTACATAGCGCGGTCGAAGTTGGAGGGCCATGTGGTGTACGTGGGCTGCGCCAAGGAGCGGGCAGGGAACGGTGCGAGGCCAGCCCGAGGCATGCAGGGGCGGATCGCGAAGTACACAAGCGGGTTGGCGTCTGGACTGGGTGAAGCGGCGTTGGACCGCGCTCTGGCCGACCCGCAGTGGCTGCGCGAGCGCCTGGCCGAAGTCGAGACCGGCCAGCCTATGAGAGCCGCACGGTGGGCCAAAGCAGCACTTGCACGGGCTGAGCTGGAGCTTTGTTGGGCCGTCACGGTCACCGGCAACGAAGCAAAAGCTCTGGAGGACCAGGTGATCGCGGCGCTGCGTCCGACGCTATGGAACCGCTGAAGTTCCGCTAGCTGGTTACTTCGACCTGGCACACGCGGGAGTTGCTGGTGGCTCTGGTGCGTGCTGCGGATGGTGAGCTGGTGATTCGACGGCGAGCACATGCTGACCACCTCGATGCGGGCGGTCGACGGGGCGATCAGGGACGTCCTGTACGAGCCGTTGCCGGACGGGCGGGGTGGCTGCTCCCCGTTGCCCGCCGGCCATCCGCCCGCGGCCGCCACCGGGCTGCCGCTGCGCCGTGCCGTCGGTGGCGGGCGGCTGTGTCTGGCCGCCGTCCCCGGGCCGGTCCCCGCCCGCCTGCTCGTCGCGTGCCTGTCTGCCACTGGCCCGCCGCCGTCCTGGTGCCGCAGGTGCCCGGGCCTGCCGCCGGCCCCCTTGCCGGGCCGTCAGGCACCGGCCCCCGGCCGCCCCCGGGTGCGGCCGCCGGGCCGGCACCTCCACCGGGGCCGCCAGGCCGCCCGTGTGCGGCGGGGATCAGGAGGAGTTGGAGGGCCAGGTGGTGGTGCCCGGCTGCGCCCCGCCCCGTTCGCCGGGCCGCCGCCCGGCTGCGCCCCGCCCCGCCGCCCCGTTCGCCGGGCTGCCGCCCGGCTGGGCCCCGCGCCGGCGCCGCGTCCTGCCTGGCGTCGTACGGATTCCGGGGACGGGCCCTCGTATTCCACCGCTCGCGCCGCTCGCGAATTCCGTTCACGTGCTGCCGGACCGGAGGGTGCCGCGCCCGCCTGTGGTGTTCTCCGGTGGTCCCGGATTTCGTGGTGCGGGACAGCGGGCGGTGCCACCCCTTTCCGACGCTGGTCTTTCCGCCTGCCGGACGTTCTCCGGCGGTCTCCGGAACACACCGGGATTCCATCGCGTCGAATCCACGGAATTGCCTGCCGGAGTGATCAGCCGGAACGGCCCCGTTGGCCCGCTTGATTCCCTGCCTGGTTCACCGCTTGATTCCCCGGAAGTTTCACCGCTCACCCCGGCCGTGTTCGGCCTCCGGCCACCGGCCTGTCCGTCGCCGTGTTCACCCTCTGAATCATGGCCGATTTCACCCCTGCGCGCACCGCCGGATTCCCCGGCGGTGCGCCTTCCCGCACGGCCTCGATTCGCCGCCGCGCCGGTCGCCGGATTCGCCCGCCGTCCCGGCCTGAATCACCCGCGGGCCGCACACCCCCGCCCCCGGCTGCTCCCGCCCCGCTGCTCCCCGGAGCGACAGGCCCGGCAACCAGGGGGCCGCGCACACCCTGGGAGGACACCCCCAGGGGTGTGCCGTCGCCCTGGGGGGCCGTAGGCCGCCCGGCCCGGCCACCCCGCGCCCGACAACCACCAGGCCCCGGCCGTGCCCGCTGTGCCCCCGCCAGGGGGCCGCAGGCCACCACCACGGACCCGCCCACCACCACGGACCCGCCCGCCACCACGGACCCGCCCGCAACCACGGACCCGCCCGCCACCCCGGCCGGTGCCGCAGGCCCGGCCCCGCACCCACGCGCTCCCGGGCCGCCAGGCCCGCACCCCCGCCACCCATGGTCCGGCCGCCAGGCCGGCACCCCCGCCGCGGCCGCAGGCCGCGCGCGTGCGCGCGCGCGGGCGCGGGGCCTCGGGCGGGGGCAGGCGGTGGGGTGCTGCGCCCCGGCCCGCGTTCGCCTCCCGCCCGCCGACCGGGCGCTGCTGCTCCCCGTGCCGCCTCTCCGGGGCCGGAGGGTGAAGTCCCTGACAGCTCTTGCATCTCGACCCCGAGTCGGTGACACCTCTTGCATGTTCGTCCTGCGGCAGGCCGCAGGGCTGCCGGTGCGGTCCGGAGGGGGTGGCGGCAGGCGGCCCAGGGGCGGGTTCGGTGTCCGACCCAAGGGCGCCGGCCGCGCTCTGCCGCAGGCCTGCGCCGTACCCGCCCGGCGCCCCGCCGTGCTGCTCTGGTGGCCGCCGCCGCACCCTCGGGAACGGGCGCCGTGAACCCGGCTGCGCCCCGTCAGGGGCCGTCCCCGGTGGCGCCGGGAGGCGGGCCGACGCGGGCCTGCGGTGGTGCCCGGTGGTGGGCTCGGCGGCCCCCTGGCGCACCTCGCCGTCGGGGCCGATGCCGGGGCCGGCCTTCGCCCGCCGCGCACCAGCACCCGCCGCCGGTGCCACAGGCCGCCGCCCTCCAGCACCTGCCGCCCGCCGCTCCCGGCCCTGCGGAGCCCGCAGGGCCCCGCCCCTGGCCCACCCCTCCCCGGAGGCCGTAGGCCGCCCCACGGGCCGCCCGGGTGCCGGGGCCGGGCACCGCCGCGCCCCGTGGCCGATATCAGGGCGACGGCCCTCTACCGACAATTCGCGGGATATCATGAACGGAAGGGCCGCAGAATTCCGCCGTCCCGTCAGGGATGGCCCTCCTACCGGAAATTCGCGCCACATCGTCAACGCCGCTCGGACACCCCGCCAGGGGAGGCCCCTCTACCGGCGATTCACGCCACATCGTTAACGCTCCCGGCCGCAGGCCGGAACAGGCCCGATGGCGGGCCGCAGGCCCGTGCCGCTTTGACGCCTATCACTCACCAGGTTGAGGCCCCGCCAGGGGCCGCCCCAGGCAAGCCAATTCGTCACCGGCGAATTGCCCCAGTCACCCACCCGCCCCCGCCCGGCGCAGCCGGGCCCCGGGGCGCAGCCCCGGCCCAGCAACCACGCACGGTGACGGCGCAGCCGGCACCCCCGCACCTGGCGGTGCGTCAGCACCGCCGCAGGGCCGCCAGGCC
>NZ_JBHWUI010000155.1:0-19455 GCF_042737525.1 Kitasatospora sp. NPDC059973
GGGGTGGGGCCCACGGGGTCCGGGCCCCCTTCGTGTTCACCCGGCGCCGCCCGGGGGGGGGGGCGGGGGGGGGGGGGGGCCCCGGCGGGGGGGGGGCCCCCCCCCCGCCGCCGTGACCACGGCCCCCGCGACGCCGTGCCGCCCCGCCCCGCCCCGCCCGCCCCGCCCCGCCCCACCGTGACACCCCACCGCGCCGTGACGCCTCCGGCGCGACGCCCTCGACGTGACGCCCCCGTCGAGCGGCCCGCCGACGCCCCGCGCGCGCCCTCCCCCACCCGCCGGCCGGACGCCGGCCGGAGGCCGTCCGACGCCCGTGGGGCCCGCCTCCCCCGGGCTCCGCAGCGGCCGCGGGCTCCGCCGGGGAGCGGGCTTGAGATGCCCTTGACACGTTTATAGGTCTATACCATGCTGCGAGCGGCGCCCCGGCGGCGGGGCGAACTCCGCTTCCGCAGCGGGACTTCGGCACAGGTGACAGCTTCATACGGGGGAGATCGTTGTGCTCGTGCATGTCCTGGGACCGCTTCGTGTCGACGTCGACGGAACCGCCGTGGCCCTCGGTGGCAGGCGGTCGCAGATCGTCCTGGCGACCCTCGCCCTGACCCCGAACTGGGTCGTGCCACTCGACCGGCTGGTGGACACCGTCTGGGGCCCCGCGCCACCCGCCAGCGCCCGGACGCAGATCCGGATCTGCGTCTCCCAGCTGCGCCGGGCCTTCGCCGAGGCGGGTGCGCCGACCGTGATCGAGACCCATCCGAACGGGTACCGACTCCGGGTCGGTCCGGGCGAGTTGGACGCCTCGGCGTTCAACGAGGAGGTCGCCCGGGCCCGGCTGCTGGCCGCCCAGGGCGCGCCGGAGGAGGCCGTCACCGGCCTGCGCCGGGCCCTCGCCCGGTGGACCGGCCCGGCGATGGCCGGGCTCGCCTGCCCGCCCGTGGAGGCCTGGGCCCGCCGGCTGGAGGAGAGCCGGCTGCGCGCCGTCGAGGAGCGGATCCGGCTGGAGCTCGGGCTGGGCCGGCACCAGGACCTGGTCGGCGAGCTGGAGCAGCTGGTCTGCGCGCACCCGTTCCGCGAGCACCTGCACGGCCGGCTGATGCTCGCCCTGCACCGGTCGGGCCGCACGGCCGAGGCGCTGGCGGTGTACCGCAGGCTCCGGACCGCCCTGATCGAGGAGCTGGGCATCGAGCCGGGGCCCGAACTGCGTTCGCTGGAACGGGAGATCTTGCTCGGCGTGGCCGCGGCGCCGCCCCCCGGGGAGCCGGCGGTGCGGCGCCGGACCAGGGCGGGCGACGCCGTCCACTCCTCCTGGTGCCCGGTGTAGCCGCACCGCCGCGCGGGCCGGACGGGGCTCAGCCCCGGTGGCGCCACCAGAACGAGCCCGGCTCGTAGTGGTCCCGGACGCCGAGGGCGCGCCAGAGCGGTTCGGCGATCCTCCGCAGCTCCGGGTCGGCGTGCACGAAGGCGTCGGGCAGCTCCAGGTCGAAGCGGTCCGGGGCGGCCGTCAGCAGGGCGGCGAGCAGGTACTGCTCGGAGTAGTGCCGCCAGCGCCAGGAGTACGGGTAGTCCGCGGGCAGCATGATGTCGTGGACGTGCACGATCACCCCGGGCTTGAGCCTGGGCAGCACCTCGAAGAAGAACACCGCCACGTCCGATCCCATGTGCAGCCGGTGCGAACCGTCGAAGAAGACGATGTCACCGGGCTCCAGAGCGGCGAAGACCCCGAGGTCCGCGTGTTGCAGCGGGGTGCGGATGACCTCGTCGCAGAGCCGGTCCACGGTGGCGCGCGGCGCGGGGTCGATCGAGGTGATCCGGGTCGCCAGCCCGAGGTCCTCGATCGCCCGGCGGGCGAACTTGGTGGAGTTGCCGGAGCCGATCTCCAGGTACCGGGCCGGACGCTCCTCGGCCAGGAAGCCGTAGAGCGAGAGCGCGTCCAGCGGGGGCAGCCAGCCGTTGTTCCAGTACGGGGTGGAGCCTGCGGCGGTACCGCTCAGCGGGATTCCCCGGAGCAGCTCGGTCAGCTCCAGGAAGCCGGTCAGCCGCTGCGCGAAGCGCTCCCGGTTCTTCTCCAACAGGGCGCGAACCTCGGCGAGTTCGGCGCGCGGCTCGGGGGTGACGACGTGGTCCCAGAAGAGCGGCTTGCGCAGCCCGAACGCCCAGAGCGTCAGGCCGTGCAGGACGGGCCGCTCCGCCAGCCAGTCGACCGGCCGGCGCAGCACGGGCAGCCGCTCCAGCAGTTCGACGCCGGAGGCGGTCCGGACGGCGGTCCGCAGATCCTTGAGCACCATCGTTGTTCCTTTCAGAGGGAGAGCCACAGGTCCTGCAGCCGGTGTTCGGAGATGCCGTCGGTCGGCCGGAAGTCGTAGCGGTGCACCCGGACCGGGCCGACGGTGAAGCTCCAGTCCAACCGCCAGAACGGGAAGGAGCGGTTGACCGCGCTGTCCCAGTCGAAGCCGGCCGGCGCGGAGAACTTCCAACTCAGCGGCAGGAAGTCGTTGTTGGCCCGGATCGCGTCGTCGGCCCGGTCGCGCAGGCCGTCCAGGTCGCGCATCGACGCGCCGGCGTTGAAGTCGCCCGAGACGAGCACCTGGTGGGGGTTGCCGGCGAGGTCCCGCTCCAGGCCGCGGATCTCCGCCCGGCGCCAGTCGAACTTGCGCCGGAAGTAGGAGTCGAAGTCGAAGTCCGAGAACGGGTCGAGGTCGGGCGCGAGCGGCACGGTGACGTGCACGTTGTAGACGCTGAACACCTTCGACCCGACCTGGAGGTCGGTGCGCAGCACCTTGTCCCGGGCGAAGACCGTGCCGAACGGGGCGTCCGGCGCCAGCTCGGCGCCGGTCCCGACGGCCGGCTGGGCGACGATCGGGTACCGGGAGACGGTGAGCAGCTCGCCCCGCCGGGCGATGTGGTAGCCGGGGAACTCGGCGGCCAGCCGCGCGTCGTCGTCCAGCCGCAGATAGCCGTCCTCGCCGCGGCCGGCCTGCCAGACCACGTGCTCCTGGAAGAGGTACACGTCCGCGTCCTGGCGGTGGATCAGGTCGTACAGCCGGTTCACGTCGGTGGCGGCGGCCCAGTACTGGGTGTTGAAGGAGACCACGTGCAGGGCGCCGGGCGGCACCGGGCGCCCGCCGTGCCAGAGGGCGGGCCAGTTCAGCCCGGAGCCGGTGAGGAGGGCGAGCAGCAGCGGGGGCAGCGCGAGGGCGGCGGCCCAGCGGCGGCGCGGGCCGCAGGCGGCGGCACTGGCGGCCAGGAGCACCAGCGGGACCGCCACCAGGAACACCGGCGGCGTGGCGTCCAGCAGGATGGCCCAGTGCCAGCGGCCGCTGACCGACCGGCGCAGCACGGCGTAGCAGAGCCAGAGCCCGGCCAGGGCGATCAGGGCCCACCCGTACCAGGTGCGCAGCCGCCGGGCGATCCGGCGGGCCCGGCTCGGCGGGTCCGGGTCCGTCGCCCCCCGGTCGCCGCCGGCGCTTCCGCCGGCTCCGTCGTCGCGGTCCGGCGCGGCGGCCACGGCGTCCGCGGCGTCCGCGGCGTACATCCGGCGGAACCGGCGGCTGACGGCGAACTGGGCCAGCCCGGCGACCAGACCGGCCAGCACGACGGCGTTCACCAGCAGGTGCGCCAGGGTGAAGAAGGCCAGGAAGCCGAGCCCGCGCTCCTGCCGGACGAACCGGTACTGGCCGAGGTCGGTCAGCACGAAGCCGGCCACCGCCAGGACCGTGACCAGCGCCGTCAGCGGCTGCCAGGCGATCAGCGGCAGGCTCGCCACCGCCAGCCCGGCCAGCGCCGAGGCGACCGCCCGGCCGGGGGTCTCCATCCCCTGCATCGCCCGGCCCCGGCCCAGGTAGAACGGCACCCGCAGCCGGCTGCGGACGAAGGCCTTCCGGAGCAGCGGCCGCATCCGGCTCTCGTCGGAGAGCCGGCCCCGGACCCGGGAGGTGAGCACCATCGGGTGGAGCGCGGCGAGCCGCTCGGCGTGGTCGATCTCCTCGGTCTGGCGGAGCGCGCCGTTGAACCAGCCGGCCTCCAGGAAGGCCGACCGGCGGACCGCCCCGAGCGCGTAGAAGCCGCCGCTGACCAGGCCCTCGGCGCTCTTGCGCCAGTAGTGGTACTGGAGGATCCGGTACTGCCCGACGGCGCCCTCGGGGAACAGCGGCTCCTTGTCGGGAACGCCGAACACCGCGCCATACTCGGGGTGTTCGGTGAAGATCCGCACCGCCTCGGCGACGGCGTCCGGGTGCATGGTCAGATCGGCGTCCAGGAAGAAGAGGATCTCGCCGGCGGCGTGCCGGACCCCGAGGTTGCGCGAGCCGCCCGGGCCGCCGTTGCGCTCGGCCCGCACCAGGGTGACGGGGTGGGCGGCGGCCAGCTCGGCGGAGTCGTCGGTGCTGGCGTCGTCCACGACGATCACCTCGACGGCCGGGTAGCTCTGCTCCAGGATCGAGCGCAGACAGAGGTCGACGGTGCGGCTGTCGTTGTACATCGGGACGACCACCGACACGAGAGGTGGAGATGTGGGCATGAGACCTCGTTCGGAGTTCGGAGTTCGGGGTTCGGGGTTCGGGGTTCGGGGTTCGGGTTTCGCACGTCGGGAACCGGCGGCCGCTGCCCGACAGCGCGTCAGAGCAGCTGGAAGGCGAGCAGCAGGCCGGCCCAGAGCGAGGAGTTGGTGAGCATCACGCCGTCCCTCAGCAGGGTCCGGACGGGATTGCCGCCCTCGCTCTGCACCACCACGATCTGCAGGTAGCGGAAGAGCGCGAGCAGGGCGCAGGGCGCGGTGAGCAGCGCCCCGGCCGCGTAGCCGGACTCGGTGCGCAGGAAGAGCAGGTAGCCGACCACGGTCAGCCCGGAGCAGAGCACCAGGACGAGGTCCAGGAAGTGCGCCGAGTAGCCGACCAGAGCGGGCCGGTGGCCGCTGCCGGAGACGCCCAGTTCGTGCCGCCGCTTGCCCACGATCAGGACCAGGCAGAGCGTCAGCACGGTGAACACCAGCCAGGCGGCGACCGGGCGGCCGCCGGCGCCGTAGCCGCCGAACAGCCGCAGGACGAACCCGGTGGCGACGATGAACACGTCCAGCAGCGGCAGGTGCTTGAGCTTCCAGCTGTAGGCGGCGTTCACCACCAGGTAGAGCAGGACCGGCCAGACCGCGGCGGGCCGGGAGAGCAGCAGGACGGGGGCGAGCAGCCCGGCCAGCAGCAGGATCAGCGCCACGGCCGTGCGCCGGCCCACCCGGCCGGCGGCCAGGGGGCGGTGGCGCTTGACCGGGTGGCGCCGGTCCCGTTCGATGTCGGCGATGTCGTTGACCACGTACACCAGCGACGAGGCGAGCACGAAGGCGCAGGTGGTGACGGCGACCCGGGCCACCATGCCCCAGTCCAGGTCGGCGCCGAGCAGGGAGAGCGGCACCACCAGGAGGTTCTTCGGCCACTGGCCCGGGCGGAGCAGCTCCAGCGGTGCCGGCAGCCGGGAGGTGGGGCCGCGCCGGAGGGGCTCCGTCTGTTCGCTCAGGAAGGTCATCGCGCACTCCCTCAGAAGAAGATCTTCACGGCGGACAACAGGCCCTGGCTCCACGGGTCCCGGCTGGTCCGGCCGGTCGGGCTGCCCGCCGGACGGTCGTGGCGGGCGGTGCGCCACCAGTCGTAGGTGCGCAGGATCGCGTCCCGGTTGGACAGCCTGGGCGCGAAGCCGAGCCGCTCCCCGGCCTTGTCGATGCTGACGTAGGAGTCCTCCATCAGCTTGTGCAGCAGCCGCCCGTAGACCGGCGAGAGCCTGGCCTTCTGCAGGGTGCTCAGCACGGTCAGCGCGGGCCGGGCGGGCAGCGCGACGACCCGCTTGCCGTGGCCGGCCGCGTCCAGGACGGCCTGGAAGTCCTGGCGCAGGGTGCCGAACTCGGCGGCCGCCAGGTTGTAGGTGTCGTTGGCGACGTCATCGGGCGCGGTGAGCACGGTGACCACGGCGTCCACCAGGTCGTCGATGCCGAACATCTGGATCCGTACGTCGCCGCGGCCGAGCACGGGGAAGTTCCGGCCCTCCTCCGCCCACTCGAACAGCATCGAGAACAGGCCCATCCGGCCCGGGCCGACGAAGGTCTTGGGCCGCAGGATCGGCACGCACATCCCGGCGGCGCGGTGGCGCTCGGCGATCTCCTCGGCGGCGGCCTTGGCCCGGCTGTAGGTGTCGACCGGCTCGCGCGGGTACGTCTCCGGTGTCGGGACGACCTTGGGCAGGCCGTACACGGCCGTCGAGGAGATGTGCACCACCCGGGGGGTGCCGGCGGCGTGCGCGGCGGCGAACACGTTCTCGGTGCCGCCGACGATGATCGAGCGGATCTGCTCGTCCGGGTAGCTGGGCAGCGCGGCCGCCGCGTGGACCAGCACCTCGGCGCCGTCCAGCGCCCGGGCCATCACGGCCGGGTCGCGGATGTCGCCGACCACCGCCACGCCGGGGCCGGGCCGCAGGTCGACCCCGCGGACGTCCTTGCCGTCCGCGAGCAGCCGTTCGGCGAGCCGCGAGCCGAGCATGCCCGCGGCGCCGGTGATCGCGATCACCACTGGGACCCCACCTTCTGCTTGAGGAAGCGCGTCACCAGGTGCCCGAGCCCCTTGCCGAGCACCTCGCCGAGCGCCTCGACCGTGCGCTCCACGTCGGCCGGGTCGGTGACCAGCGAGGGGCCGATGACCAGCGGGTTGAGCCCGTTGAGGGTGTAGTAGGCGAAGATGTCGTGGTCCTGGTACAGGGCGTTGATCACCGCGCAGGTGACCAGCTTGGTCTTGAACCTCGGGTCGCGGGCCATCCCGCCCGGCGCCAGCCTGGCGACCAGGTCGAGGATCTTCGGCCCGCCCTCGATGAAGACTCCCCAGAGCGCCCCGGCGCCCGTCACCCGGCCGACCGCCTCCGGGTGCTCCTTCGCCAGCCGGGCCAGCCCGGGCTCCAGGACGGCGCCGATCGCCCGGGCCCGCGCCGGGTAGTCGTCCTCGATGGCGATGTTGACGGCCTCCAGCGCGGTGGCGCACTCCTCGCCGAAGCCGTAGTACGTCGTCGAGGTGGACTGCAGCAGCGCGTCGCCGAGGTTGTCGTAGGCCTTGCGGAACACCGGTTCGCGGGCGACGAACGCCGAGATCGAGGACTTGCCGCCGCCGAAGGACTTGGAGGTGGTGAGGACGTCCGGGATCAGGCCCGGGTAGCGCATGAAGTGGAACAGGGTGCCGGTCTTGCCCCAGCCGGTGTAGATCTCGTCGAAGATCAGCACGATCTTCTTCCGGGTGCACAGCTCGCGCAGCCCGCGCAGGAACTCCTCGGAGCAGGCCTGCACGGTGGAGGCGCTGAACGGCTCGATCAGGATCGCGTAGACGTCGTCCGGGTGGGCGTCGACGGCGCGGCGGACCGAGTCGAGGTCGTTGTAGGCGAAGGTGTCGATGCCCGGGATGGTGGGGAAGGCGAACTGGCTCTGGCCGGTCAGGCCGCCGGAGCCGAGCAGCTTGCCGTGGAAGGCGCAGTCGGCGCGCAGCACCGTCCCGCGCCTGCCGCCGTGGTACTTGTACGCCAGCTTGACGGCCCCTTCCACCGCCTCGGCACCGGAGTTGGGCAGGAAGGACATCGAGAGGTCGCCGGGCAGCACCTCGGCCAGGTTGTGGCCGAGCGCGGCGAGGTAGGGCGAGAAGTACGTCTTGTGGACCTCCATCCGGCCGGCCCGGGCGAACCGCTCGCGGGCGGCCAGGATCCGCGGGTGGTTGTGGCCGTGGTTGAGCACGCCCACCCCGCCGGTGACGTCCAGGATCCGGCGGCCGTCGGTGAGGGTCAGATGGGCGCCCCGGGCCTCGGCGACCAGCTCCCGGCCGAAGCCGAAGGAGGTCATCAGCGAGACCTGGCTCTTGTTCACGTACCGCCGGTACAGGTCGTGCACCTCACGGACCTGGAACCGTTCGGCGTCGTCAAGGGTGTACACGGGCTTCCTCTCGCATCGGGGTGGACCTGAGCCGGGCCCAGGTCAGGACGACGGCCGAGCTACCGAGCTCGGCCAGCACGCAGACGACCCGGCTGGCGATCGCCGCGGTGGCCGCGACGCCCCCGGGCAGCACGGTGGCGAGCGCGGCCGTGATGGTCAGCTCGCGCACCCCCCAGCCGTCCGGCACGATCACGGCCAGGCTGCTGACCACGGTGGCGAGCGCGAAGGCGCCGACCGCCGGGCCGAGCGAGGCCCCGGCCGACCCGCCCAACGCCAGGGCCAGGAACCAGAGGTGCAGTCCGGAGACCAGCCAGGAGGCGATCGCCAGCAGGACGGCCCGGCGGACGGCGGCGTCCGGCGGCGCCTCGACCGGCCGCCGCAGCAGCCGGGCCGCGGCCGCGACCGGCCGGGTGGCCAGGGCCGGGCGGACGACGCAGGCCAGGAAGCCCGCGGCCGGCAGGCAGAGCCAGACCCACTGCCCCGGCAGCGCGGCCGGCGCCGCCAGCAGCCCGACGCCCGCGCCGGTGAGGAGGGTCAGCGCCAGGCTGAGCAGGTAGGCGGAGGTCATCTGGGCGGCCGGCACCCCGGCCGCCCGGCCGTGCGTGACATGGGTGAGCACGCCCCAGACCCGGCCCGGCAGGTACTTGCTGAGCTGCCCGAGGAAGTAGATCCGGGCGGCGTGGACCCCCCGGACCGCGTGGTCGCCGGGGATCAGTACCCGCCAGGCGTGCACCGCGAGCACCAGGCCGGCCACGTTGGCGGCGAGCGAGGCGGCGAGCGGCGGCAGGGCGTCCGCCCGGGCGAACGCCCGTACGGCGACCGGCCCTTCGTGGCGGAGCAGCAGGCCGAGGCCGACCAGGGCGGCGAGCACGATCAGCGGGGTGAGCACCTTGCGCAGCCGGTCCAGCATCACCGGGCCGCCCCGGTGCCGGGTGCGGTGCCGGGCTCGGCCGCCGTCGCCGAGGCCGCCCCGGCGGCGTCGGCACGGTCCGGGAGCAGCATCCGGACCGTGCCGACGGCGGCGCCGCTCACCAGGGCGGTGATGACCAGGAAGTGGACGCCGGTGAAGAACGGCACGAAACCCGGGCCCCGGCGGCCCGCGACGAACCGCAGCAGCCGCCCGTTGGCGGCGCAGAACCCGAGCGCCCCGAGGGCCGGCAGCACCGGGTACCAGGGCGCCAGCGGCAGGGTGGCCAGGGTGAGGGCGGCGGCGGCGACCGACGCCGGACTGTTGGCGGTCAGGTTGCGCCGCCCGCCCCGGCGCGCCGAGGCCAGCGCGGGCACCAGCACCAGCGCCCGCCGGAAGGTCTCGGCCAGCAGCGGCCGGAGCCGGTGCTCCTCGTCGTGCAGGGCGACCACCCGGTCGGTGAGGACGATCCGGTGGTGCGGCGCCAGCCGGTCGCTGAACTCCAGGTCCTCGGAGTCCCGCAGCCGCTCGTCGAAGCCGCCGAGGCGCTCGAAGACCTCGCGGCGCACGGCCGCCTGGGCGAAGAAGGCGGTCTCCACGACGCCCGCGCCGCGCACCCGCCACCAGTGCGCGTGCAGCACCCGGTAGCGCTCCACCGGACCGTCGTCGAACAGCGGATCCGGTGCGATCACTCCGTGTACGCAGCCGCACTCCGGGTCGGCCGCCAGGATTTCCAGCGCGTTGGCCACCGAATCGGGCGTCAGCGCCTCGTCGGAATCGAGGAAGAACAGAATGTCGCCGGTCGCCGCGGCGATTCCGGCATTTCGCGCGGCGGACACTCCGCGGTTCGGAGTGCGCCGGATCAGGGTGCACGGATAGCCCTCGGCCACCTCGGCGGTCCGGTCGGTGGAGCCGTCGTCCACCACGATGACCTCGTGGACGGGGGCGGTCTGGGCGTACACCGAGTCGAGACAGGCACCCAGGGTACGAGCGGAGTTGTGGGCCGGTATGACGACCGATACGGAAAACGTCATGCCGCCATTTCAGGCGGGCCGCGTATCGGCCGGGTATCGTCTCGGTATTGGAATGCGGCCGGGTGAAATCCGGGGCGCCGCCGCCCTGCTACTCTCCGCGCCATGGATTCCGCTCGCCCGCGTTCGCTCGGGCCCCGGTCGCTGGTCGCCGTCACGGCCTGCTGGGGTGTTTTCCTCCTCCTCGACCGCCTGCTGAGCGGCCGCTGGTGGTTCTGGCTGATACCGGACCTCGCGCCGCCGCTGCTCTTCCTGGCGGTGCCGGTGCTGCTGCTGGCCCTGGCGGTGGTCACCCGGCCGTCGCGGCGGTGGCTCGTCCCGGTGGTGGTCGCCCTGCTGCTGGCCGGCCTGCCGCGCACCGGGCTCAACCCCGCGGCGCTGCTGCCCGGCCGGGACCGCGCGCCCGGCCCGGCGTTCACGGTGTTCTCCTGGAACACCGAGTACTGGGACACCACCGACGACCCGGACGCCTTCTACCGCTACCTCCGGAGCAGGGACGCGGACGTCTACCTGCTCCAGGAGTACCTGGCCTGGGTCCAGGAGACGCCGACCCGGATCGACCGGCTCGACCGGATCCGGCAGGAGTTCCCCGGCTACCGGGTGGCGGTGCTCGGCGAGTTGGTCACGCTCTCGCGGTTCCCGGTGCTCGCCACCCCGGCGGTCGGCGCGGCGCTGCCGGCCGATACGCCGTGGGAGGTGACCTTCGCCAGGAAGAAAGTCCTCCGCACCGATGTGGACGTCCACGGCCGGGCGGTGTCCCTCTACAACGTGCACATCCCGGTCCAGGTGGACACCCGGCAGTCGGTGTTCGGCGGCGACTTCTACCGCACCGTCCGCGCGGCCGACGCCGCACGCCGGGAGCAGTACACGGCACTGGAGTCGGACGCCGCCGCCAACCACCACCCGCTGCTGATCGCGGGGGACTTCAACACCACCCCGGCGATGGGCGACCTGAGCGGCCTGCGCGCCCGCTTCCGCGACGCCCGCTCGGCCTCCGGCGACCTCTACCCGGGCAGTTGGGGCGGCCTGCTGGGCAGCGACCTGTGGCGGCTGGACTGGGCGTTCACCGACCGCCGGGTCGCGGTGGAGCGGTACTCCTTCGCGGACCAGCGGGGGATGTCGGACCACCGGGGGCAGCAGCTGCGCGTGGCGCTCCGGCCGTGACACCGGCCGGGCGGAACGGCCGCCCGGCCGTCAGTCCTTCGGCGCCGGACCGGAACGGCTCAGGGTGAAGGTGAGGTTGGGCCGCGCGGCCTTCGGTGCGGAGATCCGCATCGTCGTGTAGTCGCCGCCGGTCAGACCGCCCAGGGTCACCGTCGCGGGGACGGCGGCCACCCCGCCGGCCGCGTTCTTCTCCCAGAGCCGGCCCGTGGCGGTGGGGCTCAGCCCGCCCCACGCCGTCCAGACCAGCCCGTCCAGCATCGACGCGCCCTTGTCGCAGGCCAGTTCCAGGGACTTCGGCGAGATGAGCGGCTGCCCGTCGCACCCGTAGACGGAGCCGGGTGCCTCGGACGGCTCCGGCGGCGCCCCGGGGGCCGAGGCGGACGGCACGGCGGCGGGCGGGGACGGGACCGCGGACGTGGCCGTGGCCGTCGGCGTGGGCGTGGCGGGCTCCGTGGGCCGGACCGGCGGCGCGGAGGCGGACGGCGCGGCGGCCGTCCCGCTGCTCGAACAGCCGGCGACCGCGAGCAGCAGCGCGAGCGCTCCGACGGCGAGGCCCGCCGTACCGCGCCGCCGCCCCGCGGCCGTTCGTCTGGCCTGACCTGCCATGGTCCCCCCATTTGCCCGGTGCCGGTCGATCCGCACGTCCGGAAGTCCGCCAAGGCTACCGGTCCCTGAACTCCTGTCAGTACCCCGGGGGCGGAACGACCGCCCCGGCCGTCGCGGGGCCGGTGCCGAAATTCGCTTGCCCCGGTCGCGGGTCGGCGTTCCAATGTGGCCGGGCACCACGAGCCGTGGTGCCGGTACGCGAGGAGGCGGCGGCGACCATGGAGATCCGTTCCACGACCGACGAGGACCACGACGTCTTCGTCGACACCCTGCTCGCCCCGTTCGGGCTCTTCCGGGAGACCACGGCCGAGGACGGCGGCGGGGCCTGGTGGTCGGCGCTCGAAATGGACCGCGGCCTGCTCGCCGTGTCGGACGACGGGAGGCCCGTCGGCACCACCGGTGCGTACTCCTTCGAGCTCACCCTGCCCGGCGGGGCCCTCGTCCCGGTCCCCGGGGTGACGGCCGTCGGCGTCCTGCCCTCCCACCGGCGCCGGGGCGTGCTGACCGCGCTGATGCGCCACCAGCTCGCCGGCTTCCGGGCCCGCGGGGAGTTCCTCGCCGTCCTGCTCGCCTCCGAGGCCACGATCTACGGCAGGTTCGGCTACGGACCGGCGACGTACACGGCGCGACTGACGGTGCCGCACCACCGGGCCGCCCTCGCCGCCCCCCGGGCCCGCCGGGCCGAGGCCGCCCCGGCCGCCCCGGCCGCCCCGGACAGCGGTACGGTCGAGGTGCTGCGGCACGCCGACTGCGGCGAGCTCCTGGAGCAGGTCTACGACCGGTACCGCCGCACCCAGCCCGGCGCGCTGTCCCGGCCGCACCGCTGGTGGGCCCTGCGCGCCGGACAGCCCCCGATCGCGCCGACACCGCGCTACATCGCCCTGCACCGGGACGCCGACGGCGTCCCGGACGGGTACGCCTGCTACGCCAAGGACAAGCCCGACAGCCTGACGGTCGACGAGGTCATCGCCGCCGACGACGCCGTCTTCACCGCCCTGGCCCGCTTCGTCCTCGAACACGACCTGGTCGACCGGGTCGTCTTCAAGCACGTCCCGCCCGACCATCCGCTGCGCTGGCGGCTCACCGACTTCCGCGCCGGCGAGGTGCACCAGGACACCGACTGGCTCTGGGTGCGGCTGCTGGACGTGCCGCGGGCGCTGACCGCGCGCGGCTGGTGCGCGGACGGCGAGCTCGTCCTCGACGTCGAGGACCCGTTCCTCGGCGAGCACGACCGCTATCTGCTGACCGTGCGGAACGGCAGGGCCGAGTGCGTCCCGACGGACCGGGAGCCCGACCTGTCCCTGGACGTCCGCGACCTGGGCTCGCTCTACCTCGGCGGCACCGCCCCGAGCACGCTCGTCCGGGCCGGCCACGTCCTCGCCCACCATCCGGGGGCGGCCGCCCGCGCCGACGCCCTCTTCCGGGGCGAGCGCTCCCCGCACTGCCTGCACTGGTTCTGACCGCGTGCCCGCCGGGTGGCCGTACCGCGAACGGCACGGCCCCCCGGCGGCCCCCGGCGGCCCTACCGGCGCCGCCGGGTCCGGCCGGTGGTCAGCGCACGGCCGGTGGTCAGCGCATCGCCAGTGATCAGAGCGCGGCCTCGTCGAGGCGCCGGCGCTGCTCGGCGGAGAGGGTCACCGCCAGGGCGCCCAGCGCCTCGTCCAGTTGGGCGATCCTGCTGACGCCGACCAGCGGCACGATCTGCGGGTCGTGGTCCAGCAGCCAGCTGAGCGCGACCTGGTTCTTGGTCACCCCCAGCTCCTCGGCCACCGCGCCGAGCGCCGCCAGCCGCCTGGGCGTGCCCGGGTGGTCGTAGGCGGCCGGGATCTCGACGTCCTCGCGGGTGTAGCCGCCGGAGAGGATCGGGCTGTAGACCCAGAGCCGGATGTCCCCCTCGGAGCGTACGTAGTCCAGCAGTTCACCGGTCACGTGGACATGGGCCGAGGAGGGCAGCGGGATGTCGAAGCGGGGCTGGAGGTAGGAGTAGCGGTACTGCATGTGGGTGTACCGGGCCCGGTCCCCCGCGAGCGCCCGGGCCCGCTCGACCCGCCAGACGGCGTGGTTGCTGGCCCCGACCTCGCCGGCCTTCCCGGCGGCCACCAGGTCGGCCAGGGTGTCGACCGTCTCGGCGAGCGGCACCGACCGGTCCTCGATGTGCGTCCAGTAGACCTCGACCCGGTCGGTGCCGAGCCGGCGCAGGCTGCCCTCCAGCGCCGTCCGGACGGCCTTGTCCGAGAGGCCCTCGGCGGTCTCCAGGCCGGTCCCCGGGACGGTCGGCCGGGCCCCGACCTTGGTGCTGATCACCACGCGGTCGCGGGCACCCCGGCTGGCCAGCCAGCGTCCGATCACCTCCTCGCTCTCGTCGCCGGTGGCGCCGTCCAGCCAGAACGCGTAGTTGTTCGCGGTGTCGAGCACGGTGCCGCCCGACTCCACGAAGTGGTCCAGGATCTCGAACGAAGTCCGCTCGTCGACGATCGTGCCGAAGCCCAAGGTGCCGAGGGCGATGGTGCGTTGTGGAATGGCCATAGGTCTTCCCCTCCCATGTGGTCTGGACCATTCAAGTCGCATCCCGCCCCGCACGCAACAGAGCGCCACCGGATCACCACCCGCCGTCGGCGCGACCGTGGCCCACCCGCGCGACCGGACCGTCGGGCGACCAGCTGCGCGGGCGCCCGGCCTCAGGCGGTCAACGGCTTGGCCCAGCGGGTCCACTGCGGCTGCGGCCGGTAGCCCGCCGTCCGCCAAGTGCGCTGCCCCTCGGCGTTGTCGTCGAGCACCATCGCGTCGGCCCGGCGGCCGCCGAGGGCGGTGAAGCGGTCCTCCGCCGCCGCCAGCAGGGCCGCGCCGATCCCCCGGCGGCGGTACCGCGGGTCGACGGCGAGGCGGTAGAGGTGACAGCGCCACCCGTCCCAGCCGGCGATCACGGTGCCGACGAGGGTCGCCGGATCACCGGCCGGGGTGGCGACGATCAGGCACTCCGGGTCGCGCGCGAGCAGGGCCGCCACCCCGTCGGCGTCGTCCGTGATGCTCGTCCCCTTGGCGGCGCGCGCCCAGAGCGCGAGCAGGGCGGGGATCTCGTCGGGGGTGGCGGTGCGCAGCACGATGTCGGCGGTCATGCCGGTCTGTCTACCAGGACCTCCGGCCGGGCCGCCGGGAATTCCGCACCGCGGGACCGGCCCCGGCCCCGCCTCAGCGGGCCGGTGCGGCGAGCTCCCAGACGGTGGTGGTCTTGAGCGCGGCGTCCTCCAGGTCCGCCACGACCGGCACCCGGTACGCGGCCAGCTCCGTGAAGTGCCCGCGCGGCAGGTACGCCCGCCCCGGGTCGCCGACGATCACCACCGCGCCGCGCGCCCGGGCCCGCTCCAGGAAGGGCAGGAACCGCGCGGCCATCGCCCGCTCGTAGAAGACGTCCCCGGCCAGCACCACGTCGGCCGGAGCGCCGTCCCCGTCCAGCAGGTCCTCCACCGCGGCCGCCACCCGGACGCCGTTGGCCTCCGCGTTGAGGCCGATGGCCGCCACCGCGTACGCGTCGATCTCGGCGGCGCGCACCGACTCCGCCCCGCGCATCGCCGCCGCGATCGCCACCAGCCCGGACCCGGCCGCCAGGTCCAGCACCGTCCGCCCGGCCACCACCTCGGGGTGGTCGAGCACATAGCGCGCCACCCCGACCCCGCCCGCCCAGGCGAACGCCCAGAACGGCGGCGCCAGCCCCACCTCGCCGCGCGCCGACTCGGTGGTCTCCCAGAGTTCGATGGCGTCGTCGGCCATCCGCAGGCTGATCTCGGGGACGAAGGGCACGGGCGCCGGGCTGGTCGCGTTCCGCACGAACTCCCGGTCGGACAGTGCCGTCGCAGCCGGGCGAGCGTCGTGCGTCTCGTTCAACATGCCCGCAGCATAGAGGCTCCCCGCCCGCCCGGAGCGCCACCGGAGCACGCGCCCCGACCGCCCGGCCGGCCCCCGGGAGCGGGCCCGCGCGAGCACTCCGGGACGCGGGGCGACCCCGGGTCACGCACCGCCACCCGGTGCGTACCATTTCGATACCGAAGCCGGGATGAGCTGCGGAGATGCTCGCCCGCCGGCCCCGGGCCCGGGTAGCATCCGGCACGTGCCCTCCGGGCCCGGCGCAGGCTGCCCAGCGCTGCCGTGCCGCGTTCCGGGTGGCGGACTCTCGCGGGACATTCGGTGGTCTCCGCGCACTCGGCACCGCGCGCCAGAGCTGTCGCGCGAACGGCGAAGGGCAGCATCTTGGCGGATCGGCTCACCGGAGGAGACTCCTCGCTGCTGCGGCGCATCAATGCGGCGGTCACGCTTCGGGCGCTGCGGGCCGGCCACTCGGTGACCCTCACTCAGCTGGTCGGGGACACCGGGCTGTCCCGGCCCACGGTGGAGGGCGTGATCGAGGGCCTGGTCGAGACCGGCCTGGTCGCCGAGGTGGACCAGCCCCAGAACGGCGGCCAGCCGGGCGGCGGGCGGCGCGGGCGACCGGCCCGCTGGTTCCGGTTCCGCGCCGAGGCCGGACACATCCTCGGCGTCGAGATCGGCGTGCACGACCTGCGGGTCGTGCTGGCCGACCTCACCGGCCAGGTGGTGGGCAGTCACTTCCGCCCGATCGAGGAGACCCTGGACGCGGAGGAGCGGCTGAGCGCCGTCCGCACCGCGGTCGCGGAGGTGCTGCGCAAGGCCGGCGTCTCCCGCGACAACCTGTGGGCGGTCGGCGTCGGCACCCCCGGCATCGTCGACCGCGACGGCACCATCCAGCTCGGCACCGCCATGCCCGGCTGGACCGGCCTGGACCTGGGCGCCCGGCTGCGCCGGTCCTTCCGCTGCCCGGTCATGATCGAGAACGATGCCAACCTGGCCGCCATCGCCGAGCACTGGCAGGGCGCGGCGGTCGGCGCGGACGACGTCGTCTTCGTGATGGCCGGTCTGAGCCCGGGCGCCGGCTCGCTCATCAACGGCCGGCTGCACCGCGGGTACGGCGGCGCGGCCGGCGAGATCGGCGCGCTGCACCTGCTCGGCCAGGAGGTCACCCCCGAGCGGCTGCTCTCCACCACCGGCAAGCCGCTCAATCCGCTGGACGAGGCGGCCGTCGCCCGGGTGCTGAGGCTCGCCCGCGAGGGCGACGAGGTGGCGAAGGTCGCCATGGACCGCTTCCTGACCCGCCTGGTGCAGAGCGTGGCCGCCCTGGTGCTGGCGATCGACCCCCAGCTGGTGGTCGTCGGCGGCTGGGCCGCCGGCCTCGACGGTGTGCTGGAGCCGCTGCGCGAGCGCCTCGCCCAGTTCACCCTGCGCGCGCCCGAGGTGGCGCTGGCGGCGCTCGGCTCGGAGGTCGTCGCGATGGGCGCCCTGCGGGTGGCGCTGGACCAGGTGGAGGAGCAGCTCTTCGCCGTCGACCCGCCGACCGGCGGCGCCGCCCGGGCGTGACACCCGGGCCGGGTGCGGAGCCGGCGGCTCCGCACCCGGTGCCCGGGTCCGACCGGTGCCCGGGTCCGACCGGGGCCGGCGTCGCCGGGAACGACTCAGGCCCGGCTGCCTGCGGGGGCGTCCGGGCCTGGGCCTGAGGGTGTGCGACAGATGGTTCAGGAGGCGGTGCGCACCTCGGTGCCGGCGCTGACGGGGGTGACCTCCACCAGCCCGGTCTCACCGAAGGTGAGCTTGCAGGTGTCCGCGCGGTAGGTGGAGACGGCCAGCGCGACCAGCCGGCCGGCGGCCGCGTACTGGGTGGTCATCACCAGCACCGGCGAGCCCGGCGGACGCTCCAGCAGGGCGGCCTGCTCGGCCTCGGCGACGCCCAGCTCGACCGAGCGGGACTCGCCGTCGACCTCCAGGCGCTCCAGCTGGCGCAGCACCGAGCGGGCCCGGTCGCTCTCGGCGCGGAAGCCGGGCAGGTGCGGCAGGGCGGAGGCCGGTACGTGCAGCGACTCGGTGGCGACGTTCTTGCCCTGGACCATCCGGACCCGGCGCACGGTGTGCACGGTGGCGCCCTCGGCGATGCCGAGGCCCTGGGCGAGCTGGGCGGTGGCGGGGGCGGTGGTGCAGTCGACGGTGCGCCAGGCCTGGCTGCGGGCGGTGCCCGGCCAGCCCTCCTCGTGGCGGTTGACCGGAACGCCGACCCGGGGGGCGGCGATCAGGGTGCCGATGCCCCGGCGGCGGACCAGCCGGCCCTCCAGCTCCAGCTGGTCGAGCGCCTGGCGCAGGGTGGCCCGGGCCACGCCGAAGCGGGCCGAGAGCTCGCGCTCGTTGGGGAGGACCTGTCCGGTGGAGAACTCCGTGTCGATCGCGCGGAGCAGCACCGTGCGCAGGTGCCAGTACTTCGGTTCCGGTACCGCCGTGAGCTGCCCTGTCGTTCCCACCGTGGCCTCCACCCTGCTCTGTCCGCCCTGCCGAAAGGAGGGCGGACCCGGCCCGCTGTCCGCTGTTGCGGCAGGTGGGAGAGCGGGCTTTATCCGTCCTTCTTTATTAAAGGTCTTTGCAGTAAGTGACCCTAGGGGCTGTGTCGGGAGATGGTCAAGACCAATGACGGCGGTTGGTGCCGATGTCGCGTGGATTCATGCCGCGTTCACGACAGGCCGACAAACGGACGGCGCCCCACCGCGTCGGGCACCGGGCCGGCCACCGGGCTCGGTAGGCTGCCCGGGTGATCGTGGTGACGAGTGTGAACGTGAACGGAATCCGTGCGGCGGCCAAGAAGGGCTTCATCGAGTGGCTGGCGGCCACCGAGGCGGACGTGATCTGCCTGCAGGAGGTGCGCTCCGAGCCGGCGCAGCTGCCCGTGGAACTGCGCGACCTGGAGGGGTGGCACGCGGTCTGGGCACCGTCCTCCGCCAAGGGCCGCGCGGGAGTGGCCGTGCTGTCGCGGCAGCAGCCGGAGCGCACGGTGGTCGGATTCGAGTCGGCGGAATTCGACAATTCGGGCAGGTATGTAGAAATCGACCTGCCGGGGCTCACCCTGGCCAGTCTCTATCTCCCCTCCGGTGAAGTCGGCACCGAACGCCAGGAGGAGAAGGAACGCTTCATGGCGGAGTTCCTGGTGCACCTCGGCAAACTCCGCACCCGCGCCGCCGCCGAGGGCCGCGAGGTCGTGGTGTGCGGCGACTGGAACATCGCCCACCGCCCCGAGGACCTCAAGAACTGGAAGGCCAACCAGAAGTCGGCCGGATTCCTCCCCGAGGAGCGCGCCTGGCTCACCCGGGTCTACGAGGAGGCCGGCTACGTCGACGTCGTCCGCCGCCTCCACCCCGACCGCACCGGCCCCTACTCCTGGTGGTCCTACCGCGGCCGCGCCTTCGACAACGACTCGGGCTGGAGGATTGACCTCATCGTGACGACCCCGGGCCTGGCGGAGAAGTGCGTCGAGGCCCGCGTCGAACGAGCGGCCACCCACGCCGAGCGGTGGAGCGACCACGCACCCGTCACTGCAGTCTTCGACACCGAGGTTCACTGAGACGCGCCAAATACCCGTTAACTGTGGCTGATTGGCTCGGCGCCACCGACCGCCTGCACTCACCCGCGCATGCAGGGGAGGCCGCTTCGCATGGCACCGAGTCAGCCAGCGACCGCCGAAGCGGTGGACGAACGCCGAGTCCGCGGGGACGGCATGGACGTTGATGCGCCCCACAATCGCGACCCGCCACGTAGCGCAGACCTTCGCATCTTCCCCTCCTCCCGGGGCAGCGCCGCACCGAGCGGTCGGCGGTTGCTGCGGGTTTTGGGCGCTGCAGTCGACCGGCCCGGGCCCGAGGTCCAGCCCCAGTTCCTCGGCGCACCCGGCGGCGGCCCGCCGAAGCGCCGCCAGGGCGTCGCCCTGGCGG
>NZ_JBHWUI010000156.1:0-18884 GCF_042737525.1 Kitasatospora sp. NPDC059973
TCCCGCCGGGCTCTCCACCTTCGCGAGAGCTCACGTTGTCCACAACAGGAACGGGCGGAACCGCAGTTCGGCCGCGGACAATGGCCATTGTCCGCGGCCGGAAGTCGTGCGTCCGCCGTCGGCGGCCAGGCGTACCGGTCCGGCCGGGCGCCCGCCGCGCCCCGTCGCGGCGCAGGAGGGCGCCGGCGCCGACCGACGACGGGCGGGATCACCGCCCGGCATCGGGTCCGGCCCTCGGGTGCGTGGGGGCGGGTTTTGGGGGCAGGCGCTGGATACGGACTGAAGAGGGACGGAGGATCGGGCCATGGGCGACGCGTCGGTGAGGGCCACGGGATGGGCCCGCTCATTCCCCATCGCGGGTGGTGTCCGGGCGGGGCGGCGGTGGACTCGGAACCACCTGCGCTCGCTCGCGTGGACGCGGGACGCGCCCGAGACCGTGGACGCCGTCCTGCTCACCGTCTCCGAGCTGCTGACCAACGCCCACATCCATGCCCACAGCAGCGCGGAGCTGGTGCTGGTGTGGGACGGCCGGTGCCTGCACGTGTCCGTCCACGACGGGAGCACCGCGGTGCCGGAGCCGCGCAGCGCGGGCACCGACGCGCTCAACGGGCGGGGGATGGCGATCGTGGACGCCCTCGCCGACGAGTGGGAGATCCGCCGCCAGCAGGAGGGGAAGACGGTGATCGCCTGTTTCCACCCGCCGGGCGAGCGGGACCCGCACCCGCGCGACACCGCCGGGCGGCTGTGCGGCCCGGCCTGAGGGCGCCCCGGCCTGAGGGCCCGCCGGGGCCCGCCCGCCGGTGTCGCGGTCGGCCTACGTCACGGACCGCCGCTCAGCGGACCTTGATGCCGATCAGGCAGGTGTCGTCGTCGGTGTCCGCGTTGCTGTACCGCAGCAGGTGGTCGAGCCGCCGCTCCAGCTCGGCCGGGTCGTCCGAGCGCTCCGGCGCCTCGGCGCCGGCGAGCAGGTCGTCGAGGGAGTCCTGGAGCGAGCGGTCCCGCCGTTCGATCAGGCCGTCGGTGTACAGCATGAGGGTGTCGCCGGTCTTCAGCTGGATCTCGCCCTCCTCGTACTCGGCCTGGTCGATCGCGCCGAGCAGGATGCCGGCGACCGCGGGCAGTTTGCGGGCCCGGCCGTCGCGCAGCAGGAGCGGCGGCAGGTGGCCCGCCCTCGCCCAGCGCAGCACGTGGGTGCGCGGCTCGTAGAGCGCGCAGACGGCGGTGGCGGTCACGTTGTCGGTCAGGTGGTGCGTCACGCTGTTCAGCCAGGCGAGGAGCTGGGCGGGGCCGGCGCCGGTGGCGGCCAGGCCGCGCAGCGCGTTGCGCAGGGCGACCATGCCGGTGGCGGCGTCGATCCCGTGGCCGGCGACGTCGCCGACGCACAGGAGGACCTGGCCGGTCGGCAGTCCGACGGCGTCGTACCAGTCGCCGCCGACCAGGTGGTCCTTCTCCGCCGGGCGGTAGCGGACGGCGACCCGCAGGTCGTGCAGGTCCAGGGAGCCCCGGCTGGGCGGCATGATGGCGTGCTGCAGTTGCAGGGCGAGCCGGTTGCGCTCGGCGGACTGCTGCTCGGTGTGGGCGAGTTGGTCGCGGGTGGCGGCGAGGGCGACCTCGGTCCAGTGCTGGGCGGAGACGTCCTGGTAGGCGCCGCGGACGGCGATGATCCGGGCGTCCGCGCCGATGACGGGCTCGGCGACCACCCGGATGTGGCGGGCGATCCCGTCGGCCCGTTTCAGCCGGAAGGCGGTGGAGGCGGACCGCCGGTGGTGCAGCAGGGTGCGCAGGAACCGGCCGATGGTGTGTCCGTCGTCCGGGTGGGCGTGTTCGGCCAGGTTCTCGATCGGGAGGGGGTCGGCGGTGAGCGGCAGCCCGTGGAGGTCGAAGAGCGTGTCGTTCCAGGCGATCTCGCCGGTCCGCAGGTTCTCCTCGAAGCCCCCGATCCGGCCGAGCCGCTGGGCGTGCTGGAGGAGGTTCGCGACCTTGGCCGTCGCGTCCTGCGTCCGCCAGAGGACCACCACGTGGGAGCCGTGCCGGCTGATGTCGACGGCGGCCTCGGTGGTCAGCGGTACGCCGCCGACCAGCGCGGAGAGGCTCATCGCGGGGGAGCGGAACGACTCGCCGGTCGCCAGGACGTGCTCGATCTTCTCGAAGAGGCCGCCCGGCTCGGCGGCCAGCGGGTAGGCCTCCAGCAGGCGGGCGCCGGCGATGCAGCTGCGGGGCCGGCCGGCGAAGTCGACGAAGCCGGGGTTGACGTGCGTGATCAGGTAGTCGGTCGGCAGGTCGGCGGCGCCGAACAGCGGCTGCAGCACCAGGCAGGGGTGGGGCATGCCGTGGACCAGCTCCAGGAGTTCGGCCGTGCGCGGCGCCTGGGCGTCCGCGTCACCGGCCGGGCAGGACTCCAGGGCGGTCGCGCAGAGTTCGGCGAGCGTCTCGAACTGCCGCTGGAGCGACTGGGACCGCGGCGGGAGCGTGCCCGGCCAGCAGATCTCCAGCACGCCGGTGATCCGGCCGCCCGCCCCGGCGGGCACGGCCAGCCGGCCACCGGTCAGCTCGCGCTGCCCGATGGACGGGAGGCCGGCCGCCGCCAGTGACTCGTACGCGGTGGCGGCCCGCGCGACGAGCGCCTGGCGGGCCGGGGTCTGCACGCCGGGGGGGACGTGCCGCCACAGCGGCGCCTCCTGGGCGCCGAAGCCGGCGCTGCCCGCCAGCGTCAGGGACTGGTCCGGATTGGCCGACCAGATCGCCACCGCCTGCGCCCCGAGCGGCCGCAGCGCGTGCTCCAGGGCCGACTCGGCGACGGCCTGCACATCGTCGGCGCCGAGGATGCCCGTCTCCGCGCTGCGCAGCCGCAGGCCGACCGGCGGCTCGCCCGCGGCCGCCACGAACTCGCGCGCGACGTCGGCGATCCGGTCCCGGGAGGCCTGGTTGACCACGTCGGCCGCCAGCTCCAGGACGGACACCTTCGACCGGCCCGCGAGCCCTTCGAGCTGCCGGTACGCGTCGGTCGGGCCGCAGCCGAGGCGCTCGACCAGGACGCCCTTCGCCAGCTCGACCAGGGCCCGGCCGTCGGCCTCGGACCGGGCCAGGGCGAGTTCGGCGCGCAGCCGCTCGACGGTGGACATGAGGTGGCCGACGACGCCTATCTCGGCCGCCGTCGCGGGCGCCCGGGTGGCCGCGTTCCGCTGGGTGACGGGCCAGGAGTGCCCGCCGGCCTCCCGCTCGGGGCGGCCCTCCCAGTCGGAGCGGCTCTCCCGGTCGGGGCGGCCCTCCCGCTCGGGGCAGCTCTCCCGGTCGGGGCGGCCCTCCCGCTCGGGGCGGCCTTCCCAGTCGGGGCGGTCCTCCCACTCCGGGCGGTCCTCCTGGTCCGGCACGGCGAGGTACGGTCGGCTTCCGGCGCCCCGAAGCGGCTCGCGGTCGCGCATCGTTCCCTCCTCGGATTGTGTGGTCTCGGCCGGCCTGGGTGGATCGCGACTACGGGCGCAGCCAGCGCTCGATGCAGGCGATGAGGTCGCGCGCGTCGACGGGCTTGGTCACGTGGTCGCTGGCTCCGGACGCGAGGCTCTTCTCCCGGTCGCCCATCATCGCCTTGGCGGTGACGGCGATGATCGGCAGGTCGGAGTGGTCCGGCATCGCGCGGATGGCGGTGGTGGCGGCGTAGCCGTCCATCTCCGGCATCATCACGTCCATCAGGATCAGGTCGATGCCCGCGGTCCGGGTGAGGGTGTCGATCGCGGCGCGGCCGTTCTCGGCCTGGAGGACCCGCATGCCGTGCAGCTCCAGGATCCCGGTGAGGGCGTACAGGTTGCGGTCGTCGTCGTCGACCACGAGCACCGTCCGCCCGGCGAGCGAGCCGTCGACGTGCTGGGCGAGCGGGGTCGCGGTGTCCTCGGCGCGCACCAGGGGCAGGACGTCGCCCGGCTGTTCGGCGCTGAGGTGCAGGGCGATGCGCTCGCGCAGCTCGTCGAGGCTGGACAGCAGCTCCAGGGGCTGCGCGGCGGCGCGTTCCTGGAGCAGCCGTTCCTGTCCGGCGCCCAGTCGGCGGTTGTTGTGGGCCAGGACGGGCACGCTGTGCAGCGCGGCGTCCGCCGCCATCTCCTCCAGCAGGTCCAGCGCCGCGCCGTTCGGCAGGTCCAGTTCCAGGACGACGCAGTGGCACGGCATCGCCGCGAGCGTCTCCGCGGCCTCCCGCGCGCCGACGGTGGTGATGATCTCGACGCCCTCGCGGGGGTCGCCGAGGTCCGCGTGGCGGGTCAGGTCGGCGATGGCGCTCTCCGCGACGAGGGACAGCAGCCCGCGCGGGCGCTCCTCGATGACCAGCAGCCGCTTGGGCTGGGCGGCCGGCGGCGGCGCCGGGTGGCCGGCCGGCTCGTCCTGGTGGGGCGCCGCCGCGTCGGCCGGCCCGGCCTCCGCGGTGGACTCGGGCTGCCGGCCGCTCAGTTCGACGTAGTCCGCCCGGGCGGCGGGCAGGTATAGCGTGAAGACGCTGCCCTGACCGGGGGTGCTCCGCGCGGTGATGGCGCCGCCGAGCAGGAAGGCGATCTCCCGGCTGATCGACAGGCCGAGCCCGGTGCCCCCGTACTTGCGGCTGGTCGTCCCGTCGGCCTGCTGGAACGCGCCGAAGACGCTCTCCAGGTGGTCGGGTTCGATCCCGATGCCGGTGTCCACCACGTGGAAGGCGACGACCGGCCCGTCGTCGCGGCGGGCCACCTCCGGCACGTCGGCCGGGTTCGCCACCTCGATCCGCAGCCGGACGCTGCCCCGCTGGGTGAACTTGACCGCGTTGGAGAGCAGGTTGCGCAGCACCTGGCGCAGCCGGTAGTCGTCGGTGAGCAGCTCGGCCGGTACGTCGGCGGCGGTGGTGACCTCGAAGGTCAGGCTCTTCTGGGTGGTGAGCGGGCGGAAGGTCACCTCGACGTAGTCCAGCAGCTTGCGCAGCGGAAGGCGCTCGGGGGCGACGTCCATCTTGCCGGCCTCGACCTTCGACAGGTCGAGGATGTCGTTGATCAGCTGGAGCAGGTCCGAGCCCGCGGAGTGGATGATGCCGGCGTACTCGACCTGCTTGGCGGTCAGGTTGCGGGTCGGGTTCTGGGCGAGCAGCTGGGCGAGGATCAGCAGGCTGTTCAGCGGGGTGCGCAGCTCGTGGCTCATGTTGGCGAGGAACTCGGACTTGTAGGTGGAGGCGACCGAGAGCTGGTGGGCGCGGTCCTCCAGCTCCTGGCGGGCCTGCTCGATCTCCAGGTTCTTCGTCTCGATGTCCCGGTTCTGCGCGGCGAGCAGTGCCGCCTTCTCCTCCAGTTCCGCGTTGGAGGACTGCAACTCCTCCTGGCGGGCCTGGAGTTCCTCGGAGCGGGCCTGCAGTTCGGAGGTGAGGCGCTGGGACTCGCCGAGGAGCTCGTCCGTCCTGGCGTTGGCGACGATGGTGTTGACGTTGACGCCGATGGTCTCCATCAGCTGTTCCAGGAAGGCCCGGTGGACGGGGGTGAACGCGCGGACGGAGGCGAGTTCGATGACGCCCAGCACCTGCTCCTCGACGACGATCGGCAGCACGATCAGCGAGGCGGCCTCGGCCCGGCCCAGGCCGGAGGAGATGCTGACGTAGCCGGCGGGCAGCGAGTCGACCGCGATGGTGCGCCGGCTGCGGGCGGCCTGGCCGACGAAGGACTCGCCGAGCCGGAAGCGGGTGGGGGTCGCGCCCGGCGGGAACGCGTAGGACCCGATCAGCTGGAGGAAGGTGGTGGAGGCGCCCTCGGCGGTCGTGGCGGTCTCCTCGGCGAGGTAGAACGCCCCGTACTGGGCCGAGACGAGCGGGGTGAGCTCGTCCATGATGAGTTCGGCGACGACGGGGAGGTCGCGCCTGCCCTGCATCAGGCCGGAGATCCGGGCGAGGTTGGACTTCAGCCAGTCCTGCTCCTCGTTGGCCCGGGTGGTCTCGCGCAGGGACTCCACCATGAAGTTGATGTTGTCCTTGAGGTCGGCGACCTCGCCGGAGGCGTCCACGGTGATCGAGCGGGTCAGGTCGCCCTCGGCGACGGCGCTGGTCACCTCGGCGATGGCCCGGACCTGGCGGGTCAGGTTGCCGGCCAGTTCGTTGACGTTCTCGGTGAGCCGCTTCCAGGTGCCGGAGACTCCCTCGACCTCGGCCTGGCCGCCGAGCCGTCCCTCGCTGCCGACCTCGCGGGCCACCCGGGTGACCTCGGCGGCGAAGGCCGAGAGCTGGTCGACCATGGTGTTGATGGTGGTCTTGAGTTCCAGGATCTCGCCGCGGGCGTCCACGTCGATCTTGCGGGTGAGGTCGCCGTTGGCCACGGCGGTGGTCACCTGGGCGATGTTGCGGACCTGGCTGGTGAGGTTGTGGGCCATGAAGTTGACGTTGTCGGTGAGGTCCTTCCACGTCCCGGCGACGTTGGGCACCCGCGCCTGGCCGCCGAGGGTGCCCTCGGTGCCGACCTCGCGGGCCACCCGGGTCACCTCGTCGGCGAACGCCGAGAGGGTGTCGACCATGGTGTTGATGACGCCGGCCAGCGCGGCGACCTCGCCCTTGGCCTCGACGGTGATCTTCTGCGAGAGGTCGCCCTTGGCGACGGCGGTGGCCACCTGGGCGATCGAGCGGACCTGCCCGGTCAGGTTGGAGGCCATCACGTTGACGTTGTCGGTGAGGTCCTTCCAGGTGCCGGACGCACCCCGGACGGTCGCTTGGCCGCCCAGGTTGCCCTCGGTGCCGACCTCGCGGGCCACCCTGGTCACCTCGTCGGCGAACGCGGACAGCTGGTCGACCATCGTGTTGATGGTCTCCTTGAGTTCCAGGATCTCGCCGCGCGCGTCGACCCGGATCTTCTGCGAGAGGTCGCCCAGCGCGACCGCCGTCGTCACCTGGGCGATCGAGCGGACCTGCGCCGTCAGGTTGTCCGCCATCACGTTGACCGACTCGGTCAGGTCGCGCCACGTCCCCGAGACGTCCCGGACGTCGGCCTGGCCGCCGAGCCGGCCCTCGGTGCCGACCTCGCGGGCGACCCTGGTCACCTCCCCGGCGAAGGAACTCAGCTGGTCGACCATCGTGTTGATGGTCTCCTTGAGTTCCAGGATCTCGCCGCGCGCGTCGACCCGGATCTTCTGCGAGAGGTCGCCCTTGGCGACGGCGGTGGCCACCTGGGCGATCGAGCGGACCTGCGCCGTCAGGTTGCCGGCCATGAAGTTGACCGAGTCGGTGAGGTCGCGCCAGGTGCCGGCCACTCCGGGGACCTGGGCCTGGCCGCCGAGCCGGCCCTCGGTACCGACCTCGCGGGCCACCCTGGTCACCTCGCCCGCGAACGCGGACAGTTGGTCGACCATCGTGTTGACGGTGTTCTTCAGCTCCAGGATCTCGCCCCGGGCGTCGACGGTGATCTTCTGCGAGAGGTCGCCCTTGGCGACCGCCGTGGTGACCTGGGCGATGTTGCGGACCTGGTCGGTGAGGTTGCCGGCCATGAAGTTGACCGAGTCGGTGAGGTCGCGCCAGGTGCCGGCGACCCCGGGGACCTGGGCCTGGCCGCCGAGCCGGCCCTCGCTGCCGACCTCGCGGGCCACCCTGGTCACCTCGGCGGCGAAGGAGGACAGTTGGTCGACCATGGTGTTGACGGTGTTCTTCAGCTCCAGGATCTCGCCCCGCGCCGCCACGTCGATCTTCTGCGAGAGGTCGCCCTTGGCGACCGCGGTGGCGACCTGGGCGATGTCCCGCACCTGCGAGGTGAGGTTGCCCGCCATCGCGTTGACCGAGTCGGTGAGGTCCTTCCACGTCCCGGAGACTCCGGGGACCTCCGCCTGCCCGCCGAGCCGGCCCTCGGTGCCCACCTCGCGGGCGACCCGCGTCACCTCGGAGGTGAACCGGGAGAGCTGGTCGACCATGCCGTTGAAGACGGTGGCGATCTCACCGAGCAGCCCGTCCGCGTCGTCCGGCAGCCGGGTGCCGAAGTCGCCGTCGCGGACGGCGGTCAGGCCGCCGAGCAGCCGCCGGAGATCGGGTTCGTCGACCTGCGCGGTGCCGTCGCCACCGCCGGTGTGTGCGGTCTGGGACCTCGTCGCGCCAGCCATCGGACGCCGCCTTCCTGATTGAGCACCCGGCCGCGGATCAGGCCCGGTCCCCGGGTGCCACACGGTCGGAAGCCGTATGAACCCCGGGGACCGGGCCTCGGAACATGCTGTCGGGGACGCTACCGTACGTGTTCTGTCGAGGGCGAACTCCCCTCATCCCTGCCCGGAACGGATCGGCCCCACCCGCCGTTCGCGGTCCTGGCGGGGTTGCCTCGGGGGCAACGGTGGCGAGGACGGGGCGGGCAGGGTGCTCGGCTGCCCGCCCGTGAGGGCCCTGGGGCCGGGGAGGCGGCCGGCACTCCGGCGGCCCCGGGACGGCGCTGTGCCGGGTCGGTCGACGGCCTCCCTCACCAGTAGTGCTTGCGCCCGCCGACGGCGTGCCCGACCGCTCCCAGGATCCACAGGATCAGTCCCACGACGACGAGGACCGCTCCGATCGTCCACAGGAAGCCGAGGCCGGTGAGGAGACCGATGACGAGAAGGATGATTCCGAGGACGATCATGCCGCGCTCCTTGGGCTCTGTGAGCTCTTCCCCCGCGCCGTGCGTCTGCCCGATTGCCGACGGGTCAACCGGCCCTCGCCGGTTTGTTGTCGCCCGGACGGGCCGGCCCACCCGAACGAGCCCGAGGGGACCCGCCGAGCCCCGGGCCGCCCGTCGGGGGAACGCCCCGCGCGACGGGGATTGGCCGCCGGGGGACCGGAAAGACGCCGGGTATGTCCATCCTGCGAGCCTGTGCACGACCGATGCTGGCGTCGATGTTCCTCTACGGAGGCGCCGACGCCCTACTGAACCCCGCCCGGCTGGAGGCCGCCGCCGAACCGGTGGTCGACCCGCTCGCCGAGCACGTCCCGGCCGTTCCGCGCCGGCCCGAAACGGCGATCCGGCTCAACGCCGGGGTCCAGGTGGTGGCCGGCGCGCTGCTGGCGTCCGGCCGTCTCACCCGGCCCGCCGCGCTCGCGCTGGCGGCGACCCTCGTCCCGGTCACCCTGGCCGGCCACCGGTTCTAGGAGGTCAAGGACGAGGAGGAGCGCGCCCGGCAGCGCATCCACTTCCTGAAGAACCTGTCGATGTGCGGCGGCCTGCTGATCACGGCCGCGGACACCGGAGCGGGGCCGTCGCTGGCCTGGCGCGCCCGGCACCGGCGGTGGACCGGCTGACGCCCGCTCCCGGTGCGGCCGCCCGCGACGGGCGGGCGCACCGGGGCGGACCCGGCGTCAGCCAGCCGCCGCGAGGCTCTCCCGCGCGGCCCCGGCCACGGCCTCGGCGGTGAGGCCGAACTCGCTGTACAGGCGCCGGTAATCGGCGGAGGCGCCGAAGTGGTCGAGGCTGACGATCCGGCCGTGCGGGCCGACCAGCTCGCGCCAGCCGAGCGCCACGCCCGCCTCCACGCTCACCCGCGCCGCCACCGCGGGCGGCAGGACGTCGTCGCGGTACTCGCGCGGCTGCGCGGCGAACCACTCCAGGCACGGCAGCGACACCACCCGGCTCGCCACGCCCTCACCGGCCAGCCGCTCCTGCGCCGCCAGCGCGAGGTGCACCTCGGAGCCGGTGGCCAGCAGCAGGACCCGGGGCGGGGCGCCGTCGGCCGGGTCGCGCAGCACGTAGCCGCCGCGGGCGGCGCCGTCCGCCGGTGCGCACCCGCCGGTCCCGCGGTCGAGGACGGGCACCTTCTGCCGGGTGAGGACGAGGCCGGTCGGCCGGTCGTGGTGCTCCAGCAGCGCGTGCCAGCAGGCGGCCGTCTCGTTGGCGTCGCAGGGGCGCACCACGTCGAGGCCGGGGATCGCGCGCAGCGCCGCGAGGTGCTCCACCGGCTGGTGGGTGGGGCCGTCCTCGCCGAGGCCGATCGAGTCGTGCGTCCAGACGTAGACGGTCGGGAGCTCCATCAGCGCGGCCAGTCGCACCGCGGGCCGCATGTAGTCGCTGAAGGTCAGGAAGGTGCCGCCGTAGGGGCGGGTCAGGCTCTGCAGGGCGATCCCGTTGAGGATGGCCCCCATGGCGTGCTCCCGGATCCCGAAGTGCAGGGTGCGGCCGTACGGGCCGCCCTTCCACTCCGCGGTCTCCACGCCCTCGGGCAGGAAGGAGGGCTCGCCGTCCATGGTGGTGTTGTTGCTCCCGGCGAGGTCGGCCGAGCCGCCCCACAGCTCGGGCAGGACCGGTGCGAGCGCGGTGAGCACCCGGCCCGAGGCGGCGCGGGTGGCCAGCCCCTCCCGGTCCGCGGGGAAGGCCGGCAGGTGGTCGGCCCAGCCGTCCGGCAGCCGGCGCTCCGTCAGCCGGTCCAGCAGCGCCGCGCGCTCGGGGTGCTCGCCGCGCCAGCGCTCGTAGCGCGGGGTCCAGGCCTCGTGGAGTTCACGGCCGCGCTCGCGCGCCCGGCGGGTGCGGGTCAGGACCTCGTCCTCGACGGTGAAGCTGCGCGCGGGGTCGAAGCCGAGCAGTTCCTTGGTGGCGGCGACCTCCTCGTCGCCGAGCGCGGAGCCGTGGGCCTTGCCGGAGTTCTGGAGGCTGGGGGCGGGCCAGCCGATGACCGTCCGCAGCACCAGCAGCGAGGGCCGGGTGGTCTCCGCGCGGGCGGCCCGGAGCGCGTCGAGGACGGCGTCGACGTCCTCGACGTAGCGGCCGGTGCGGGTCCAGTCGACGGTCTGCACGTGCCAGCCGTAGGCGCGGTAGCGGGCGGCGACGTCCTCGCTGAACGAGACGTCGGTGTCGTCCTCGATCGAGATGTGGTTCTGGTCGTACACCATGGTCAGGTTGCCCAGCCGCTGGTGGCCGGCCAGCGAGCTCGCCTCCGCGGTGACGCCCTCCATGAGGTCGCCGTCCGAGGCGAGGACGTAGACGTGGTGGTCGAAGGGGCTCTCGCCGTCCGGGGCGTCCGGGTCGAGCAGGCCGCGTTCCCGGCGGGCTGCCATCGCCATGCCGACGGCCGCGCCCAGCCCCTGGCCGAGCGGGCCGGTGGTGATCTCCACGCCCCGGGTGTGCCGGTACTCGGGGTGGCCGGGGGTGGCGGAACCCCAGGTCCGCAGGGCTTCCAGGTCGGAGAGCTCCAGGCCGTAGCCGGTGAGGTACAGCTGGACGTAGAGGGTGAGGCTGGTGTGTCCGCAGGACAGCACGAAGCGGTCGCGGCCCAGCCACTGGTCGTCACCGGGGTCGTGGCGCAGGACGTTCTGGAACAGCAGGTGGGCCAGTGGCGCCAGGCTCATCGCCGTCCCGGGGTGGCCGTTCCCGGTGCGCTGCACGGCGTCGGCCGCGAGCAGCCGGGCGGTGTCCACGGCCCGGACGTCCACGGCGTCCCAGCCCGCACGTGCGGCGACGGGGTCGGCCAGCGACTGGTGGCGGGTCGCGGGGTGCTTGTCGGGGGGTGTCACGGGTGTCCTCCCAGGGGGCCGGTCGGGGTCGGTGAGGTCGCCGGGGACGGTTCGGCGCGTCCGCGCGGCCTCCAGCGCCTACCCGGTGACCGGACCCGCATGGCCCGATCCGGTCCGGGATTCACCCGCCCGGTCCGGCCGGCGCGCGGCTGCCCCGTCCGCGACCCGAAGGGCGGCCCCTCCGCACTCCGGTGTCGGGGCGGCGCGCGGGGGTAGCCTCCGGACATGCCACACCACGATCTTGTCGTCCTGGGCGCGGGCTCCGGCAACACGGTGATCGACGACCGCTTCGGCGGCCTCGACGTCGCCGTCGTCGAGGAGGGGCCGTTCGGCGGGACCTGTCTGAACCGGGGCTGCATCCCCAGCAAGATGCTCGCCCACACGGCCGACGTCGCGGACACCGTGCGGGAGGCCGGCCGCTTCGACGTGGACGCCGCACCGGGCGTCCTGCGGTGGCCACGGGTACGCGACCGCGTCTTCGGGCGCCTCGACGGGCAGGCCGCGGAGGGGGAGCAGGGCCGGCGCGACTCGGACTTCGTCACCGTCCACCGCGGCCGGGCGCGCTTCACCGGCGAACGGACGCTGGTGGTGGAGGGCGACGGGAGAGAGGTGCACATCACCGCGGACCGGGTCGTGGTGGCGGTCGGCAGCCGCCCGGTGGTCCCGCCGCCGGTACGCGACAGCGGGCTGCCCTACGAGACCTCCGACACGATCATGCGGCGCCCGACGCCGCCGCGGCACCTGGCCGTCCTCGGCGGCGGCTACATCGCCGCCGAGCTGGCGCACGTCTTCCACGCGGCCGGCAGCCGGATCACGGTCATCGAGAAGCAGGAGACCCTGCTCGCCCCGCAGGACGAGTCGGTGTCCCGCGCCTACACCCGACTGGCCCGCTCCGCGTTCGACGTGCGCACCGGCGTCGAGCTGACCGGACTGGAGGGGGAACCGGGCCGGCTGCGGCTGCGCCTGGACGACGGCTCCGCGGTCGAGGCCGACGCCCTGCTGGTGGCGGTCGGCCGGACCCCCAACAGCGACACCATCGACGCCGACCGGGCCGGCATCGCCCTGCGGGAGGACGGCCGCGTGGTGGTGGACGCCCACCAGCGGACCACCGCGCCGGGCGTCTTCGCCCTCGGTGACGTGTGCACCCCCGTGCCGCTCAAGCACGTCGCCAACCGGGAGGCGCAGGTGGTCGCGCACAACCTGCTGCACCCCGACGACCTGATCGCCACGAGCCACGACGCCGTCCCCGCCGCGGTCTTCACCCGCCCCCAGATCGCCCAGGTGGGCCGGACCGAGCAGGAGTGCCGGGACGCCGGCCTCGACTACACGACCGCCACCCGCCGGTACGCGGACGTCGCCTACGGATGGGCGCTGGAGGACACCGCCGGCTTCTGCAAGGTGATCGCGGACCCGGGGACCGGCCGCCTGCTGGGTGCCCACATCCTCGGCCCGCAGGCGTCCACCCTGATCCAGCCCCTGGTCGTCGCGATGAGCCTCGGCATCGACGTCCCCACCCTGGCCGGCACCCCGTACTGGATCCACCCCGCCCTCACCGAGGTCGTCGCCAACGCCCTGCTCGACCTCGACCTCTGACGGCGGGCCCGGCCGGGCAGGCGGCGCATCCCGTCCGGAGGGCGCCGTCCGGACGGGATGCGCCGGCCCGGCCATGAAACGGCGGTGTCCGGGCAGACGAGTGGCGTGACCACAGGGGTAAGGCGTCCGCTCCGAACGATCGCACCGGCACTGCTCGCCCAGACGGTGCTCATGGTGCTGGCCGGTCTCACGATCACCCACCCGCCGCTGCACCTCTGGCGGCCGGGGGAGAACGCGCTGACCGACCGGCTCGCCGCGGGCCGGGTACCCGTCCTCGACACCGTCACCGCGTGGCTCTCGGTCCTCGCGAGCACCGGGGCCGTGATCGCCGTGGCGGGCGCCGCCGTGCTCGCGCTGCTGCTGGGCGCCCGGCGGTGGCGCGAGGCCGCCTTCCTCGGCGGCGCCGTCGCCGCCCAGTCCGCGGTCTTCCTGCTGGTCACCCTGTGCGTGGACCGGCCCCGGCCGACCGCGCCCCGGCTCGACGGCGCACCGCCGACCTCCAGCTTCCCGTCCGGCCACGTCGGCGCGGCGGTCGCGCTGTACGGCGCACTGGCCGTCCTCGCCGTCCTGCGCCTTCGGGGGCCGCTCCGGCTGCCGCTGTGCGCCCTGGCGGCGCTGCTGCCGGTGCTGGTCGGGTTCAGCCGGCTGTACCGCGGCATGCACCACCCGACCGACGTGCTGGCCGGGCTGGTGAACGGCGGTGCCGTGCTCTGGATCATGTGGCGGGCTTTCCTCTCCGACCCCAGGGAGACCACCGTGGCAGCCGTACCCGATCACCCGTCCGCCGGCCGGGCGGTGGTGGTCTTCAACCCCGTCCTGGTCGACGAGGACACCCTCGACCGGATCGACCGCGTCCTCGCCGGCCGCGGCTGGGCGGCGCCGACCAGAGCCGCCACCAGCGAGGCCGACCCCGGCCGGGGCGCCGCGGCGGCCGCGGTCGCCGCCGGGGCCGACCTGGTGGTGGCCTGCGGCGGCGACGGCACCGTGACGGCGTGCTCGCACGCCCTCGCCGGTACGGGCGTCGCGCTGGCCATCGTCCCCTGCGGCACCGGGAACCTGCTCGCCCGCAACCTCGGCCTGCCGGCGGACCCGGCGCGGGCGCTGGCGGACGCCCTCGCGGGCGGGCCCCGCCGGATCGACCTCGCCACGGCCGACGGCGACGGCATCACCGCCACGGTGGTCAGCGCCATGGCGGGCATCGGCCTGGACGCCGCGGCGATGGCCGGTACCAGCCGCCGCGCGAAGAGCCGCTGGGGCTGGCCCGCCTACGTGCCCCCGCTGCTCCGCCACCTCGGCGACCGCCGGATGCGGCTCACCGTCACCCTGGACGACGCGCGCCCGCTCCACCGGCGGGCCGCGATGGCCGTGATCGGCAACGTCGGCGCACTCCAGGGCGGGATCCGGCTGCTGCCCGGCGCCCGGCCGGACGACGGCCTGCTCGACCTCGTCCTCGTCCACCCGCGCGGCCTCGCCGGCTGGCCGGCGGCGGCGGCGCGGCTGCTCACCGGGCGGACCGGCGCGGGGGGCGGGTCGGCGCCGTTCGAACACTTCCAGGCGCGCCGGATCCACCTCACCGCCGACCGGGACCAGCCGCGGGAGCTCGACGGGGAGTGCCTGCCGGCCGGCCGCACCCTGCGGCTGGCCGTCCGGCCCGGCGCCCTGCTGGTCCACACGCCGACGGCCGGCGGGCCCCCGGTCGGCGGGCCCCCGGGCGACGGAGCCGCGGTCGACGGAGCCGCGGGTGACGGGGCTGCGGGTGACGGGGCTGCGGTCGACGGGGCTGCGGGCGACGGGTCCCACCCGGTCGGAGCCGATCCCGTCCCGGCCGAACGGAGCAGCTGAGTGGGAACCGCCACCCGCGTCGGCCCCCGCGGCCGCGAGCCCGAGGAGCTCTCCGCCGACGAGGCCGTCACGACACTGCGCGCGTACGGCCGGTGGCAGCTGCTCAGGGACGCCTTCCTGCGCTTCCGCTACGCCGACGGCTTCAGCCACGCCCGGGCCCTCGCCTTCCAGACCGTGCTCGCCCTCGTCCCGTTCGCGATCGCGGTGGTCGGCCTCTCGTCCGTCCTGCACACCCAGTGGCTCGGCCGGGTGACCGAGCTGACCATCGCCCGGCTCACCGCGGGCCCGAGTTCCGACCTGGTCGACCAGGTCCTACGGAGCGGCCGCGAGCGCGCGGGGGACGGCGGGAGCGTCGCCCTGTGGGGCGGCGCCGTGTTCTCCCTCGTCAACGTCGCCACCGCGATGTGCCAGATCGAGCGCGGGGCCAACCGGATCTACGGCATCGAACGCGACCGGCCCTTCCACCGCAAGTACGCGCGCGGACTGCTGATGGCCGTGCTGGCCGGTCTGCCGCTCGGCCTCGGCTTCGTCCTGCTGGTGGCGGGCCGGGAGATCGCCGCGGCGGTCGTCGAGGCGGGCGGGCCGGGAACCCATCGGGAGGCCCTCGTCTGGGCGGTCCTGCGGTGGCCGGCCGGCATCGTGCTCGCCCTGCTGTCCGCGAGCGTCATCTTCCACCGGGCACCGCGCCGCCGACAGCCCGGCCACACCTGGCTCGCCTTCGGCGCCGCCGTGTACCTGGTGCTGTGGGTCGGCCTGACCGCCCTACTCGGCCTGTACCTGCGGCTGAGCAACTCGATCGACGCGGTGTACGGGCCGCTGAGCGTGATCATCTCGCTCCTGATGTGGGCCTACCTGACCGCGATCGCGCTCTTCCTCGGGATCGCCTTCGCCGCGCAGCTGGAGGCCGACCGGGCGGGCGTCGAGGAGCCGGTGCTGCCCGACCCCGAGGATGACTCCGCAGGTCGTGGGTAGACGAGCCGTGATGACAGCTGACCGGAGGCCGCACCGAAGCCCCGCCCGTACCCGGGTCCCCGCGCTGCGCCGGCTCTCCCGGCGCTGGCTCACCCGGCGCCGCTTCTCCCAGCGCCGGGCCGACCGGCGCTTCGGGGAGCGCCTGCTCGGGGCCGTCCTGGCGTTCGCCGTGGCGGCGGTGCCGGCCGCCGTCCTGCTGGTGCTGATCGAGGCCGGCTGGGAGCCGCTGCGCGAGCTGGACGCCGGCGCGGCGGTGCACCTGAACGCAGCCGTCCGGCACCACCCGCTCCTGCTGGAGACCACGCGGGTACTGAGCAACTGGGTCTGGGACCCGGTCACGATGCGCCTGCTGGTGGCGGCCACCGTCGGCTGGCTGCTGTGGCGGCGGGCCTGGCGGCTGGCCCTGTGGGCGGCCCTCACCGAGCTGGCCGCCGGTCTGACCGGCCTGCTGGTCAAGGTCACGGTGGCCCGGGTCCGGCCCCGGCTGCCCGATCCCGTCGCCCACGCGCCGGGCTTCTCCTTCCCGTCGGGGCACGCCATGACCGCCATGGCCTCGTGCGCGATCCTGCTGCTGGTGCTCCTGCCGGTCGTGCCCCGGCGGGCCCGCCCGGTGGCCTGGGCGATCGCCGCGGTGACCGTGCTCGGGACGGGTCTGACCAGGATCGCCCTCGGCGTGCACTGGGTCAGCGACGTCCTCGGCGGCTGGCTGCTCGGGTTCGCGCTGGTCGCTTCGACCGCCTGGGCGTTCGAGGCCTGGCGGCGGGAGAGCGGCCTCCGCACGCCGAGGCTCCCGGAGGGCCTGGAACCCGAACTCGCCACGGACGACGACCCCGGCCCGCGGCCGGCCGGCAGCCGCCCGCACCGACCGGTGCGGTGAGGCGCCGGCCGGCCGCCGGGGGCGGGCGGGAAGCCGGAGCGGCCCGCCGGTCGGACCGGCAGGCCGCCCCGGAGGCCGAGGTCAGAAGAGTTTCTTGAACAGGCGCGACGCTCCCTTGACCACCTTGTCGCCCCCGAGCTTCTTGGCCAGCGGCCAGCCGACGGTGCTCAACGTCAACCTGCCGACCGAGTGCATGAACTCCTTGCTGGTCCACCCGTACCCGTAGCCGGTCAACAGGACGTTGGCCACGCCGGCTTCCAGGGACATCCGCGTGAGCTGGGCCGACGCGGCGGGACCGATCACCGGGATGAACCGCGCGGGCAACGCCAGCATCCCGGTCACGGAACTCACCTGGCGGGTCGCGGCCGCGTACTGGCGGGCCAGGGCCCGGTAGTCCGGCGGGCCGGGGAGCTCGATGCCGCCGTTGGGCCTGGGCAGCGGCGTGACGCTGTCGTTGCGCGGGTGGTCCGCCGGGTTGACGTTGTTCGCGGCGTCCTGCCGGGCCTGCTCCGCGGCCCTGGCCACCTCCTGGGTCTGCTCCTGCGCGGTCTTCCGGATCACGGTGTCCCGGGCCTCGGAGGCGGCCTGCTCGGCCTGCGCCGCACTCATGCCGGCGGCGACCGCCGATCGCCTGGCGTCGGCGGCCGCGGACGCCGCGCCGGCCGCCGACGCCACCGCGCTACCGGCGGAGGCCACCGCCTGGTTGGCCGAGTAGTTGGCCTCCCGGGTCGCCAGCCGCGCGGTGGTCTCGGCCGCGGCGGCCTGCTGGGCGGAGGCCGCCGCAGCGGCCGCCGACGTGTTGGCCTCGGCCGCCCTGGCCTTCGCCTGGTCGGAGTAGCCCTTGGCCTCCGAGGCCGACGCCCTGGCCCGGTCGGCCCACTGACCGGCCTCCGCGGCCGACGACCGGGCCTGGGCCGCCACCACGGACGCCTCGGCGGCGTTCTGGTTCGCGAGCGCCGCGGCCTGGGCGGCGCCCGCGATCAGCGCGCGGACGGCCGCCACGTGGGTGGCGGTGTCCTGGTCCTGCTGCGCCGCCCGGTACTGCGCCCGGCCGACGAAGGCGGTGCGCATCCAGGCCGGACCGGCCATCGCGACCTGCCCGCCGGCCGCCACGTTGGGGCCGCCGGTGGCGATGGCGGCGAGCGCGCCGACACGGTCGTCCTCCGCCAGAGCCGTGGGGTAGCCGGTGAGCAGGAAGGCGCTCAGGGCCTTGGCACTGCCGTCGCTGAGCGCGGCGCTGCCGGCGTCCCTGACCGCCCTGCCCGCGTTGTTCATGAGCTTGAGGATCTGGACGCGGTAGTCCTCGGCCTGGATCGTGTAGAGGTCCTCGGTGAGGAACTTCTCCACCTTCGCGGCGTCGTCGGCCGCGAGGACCTGCTGGGCCGCCTGGGCCAGGCCCGGCCCGCCGAGTCCGGCGAGGAAGGCCACCTTCGCCCGGTCGTCCTGGCGCAGCGCCTTCGGGTGGTCGGACCTGGCCCAGCCGATCACCTCCCGGTCGGTGCCGGCGAGCGCCTCCTGGGCGGCCTGTCCGGTCCAGGCGCCGCTGCTGGACAGCAGGTTGACGGCGGCCCGGCGACCGGCGTCGGCCGCCGCCCTGGTGTCCTGCCCGGGATCGGCGGCCGTGGCCAGCAGCTGCTTGGTGGCCTCGCTGACGGACGCCGCCTGCGTCGCGGCGGCTTCCAGGAGGGCCTGCCGGTCCTGCTCGTCCTTCTGCAGCGTCGCCGCCTCGTCGATGCCGAGCTTGGTGTCGGCATCGAGTTCCGCCTGCTCGCTCTCGCGGGCGAGCTGTTCGACGCCCTGCGCGAGGGTCACCGCGTCGGTGGCCGTCGTGGCGGCGGCCAGCGCGGCGTTGGCGTGCTCGGTCGCCTTGTTCGCCCAGTCCTGCGAGCTGCCCGCCTGGGCCGCCGCCTCGTCCGCCGCCTTGGCGGCGTTCTCGGCGTGGTCGGCGGCACTGTTCGCCGCACTGTTGGCCTCCCGGGCGGCGGAAGCCGCCCGGGAGGCCAGCGAGTTGGCCCGCCCGGAGGCCTCGGTGGCCGCGGCCGACGCACTGCGCGCGTCCGCGGCCGCCGCGGCGGCCCGGCGGGACTGGGCGGTGGCCTGACCGGCGGAGGCACTGGCCGACGCCGACGCGGTGGCCGCGGCGGCGGGCGCCGAGGCCTGAGCCTCCCGCAC